>JANWZY010000143.1 GCA_025061935.1 Verrucomicrobiia bacterium | reverse complement strand
AGAGGGACGGCAGAAATTTCAAACGGTCATTTCTACGACCCAACGGAGTGCATGAACAGCATGCCGGCCAAGTTAAAACCGGGTCACGCGACATCCCCGCGCCCACAAACGAATCTCAATGCGATTGACCCCGCTGTCCCTGCCGGGACTCTGGTACACGGGGCGTGTTCTTTTACCCAACCATCGTGTGGTGCGGTGTGCCCAGCCTATCTTGTGGCGCTGGGTAGTTGTGCTAGCGCCGTGCGCGCGCCGAGGCGCCACCACATTCCGGCTCACAGCGTCGCCTATGCGCTGGCCTTTCCCTCGCCTCATTAGCTTGAGCTTAGAGTGCTGAAATTAGCTGATCCTGACCCCGAGCGGCCGGTTCGGCGGATCAATGGCCACGCGTCAAAAACCCGTAACACGTTGGAACGGCTGGGGGCATCGGGCCCCGAGCCCGTGGCCAATCGAAGAGACTAATTGCACTGTCAGACCCCGGCTCAAAGCGCGGAATATCCACATTCAATTCCTTTGAACCGCGCGGTGCGGCTTTTTTGGAGCTTGCCACACGGGAACCGCGTTTTAGAGTTCTTGCGTGCGTGTGTCCGGACTTCTGATTACGGCATTTTTTGCAGCGGTTTGTTGCCGCGCGATCGCTCAGGTCTCAGTCGAGATCAAACTCGACCAAGAGCAATACTTGCCCGGGGAAACTGTGCGGATTGCGGTGCGCATAACGAACTTTTCCGGCCAAACATTGCGCCTGGGCGAAACGCCAGATTGGCTGGCGATCTCGGTCGAGAGCCGGGACGGGTTCATCGTGCCCAAAACTGGCGAGATACCTGTCGTCGGCCCGTTCACGCTGCCCAGCGCGCACGTGGCCACCAAGCGCGTCGAACTTACGCCGTATCTGGACCTTAGCCGCCCAGCCCGGTACTCGGTTATCGCAACAGTACAAATACTGGAATGGGATCAAGCGTTCTCAAGCGCGCCGGTCACATTTGACATTGTCGAGGGTGCCAAGTTATGGGAGCGCGAGTTCGGTGTGCCGACTACGAACGGCCCGCCCGAGGTCCGCAAATACACGCTGCAACAAGTTAACTACCTCAAACAGGTCAAGCTGTACGTGCGCGTGACCGACGCATCCGGGGCAAAGGTGCATCGGGTGCTGTGCTTGGGGCCGCTCGCATCGTTTGGTCACCCGCGCCCGGCCGTAGATAAACTGAGCAACCTGCACGTGCTGTTCCAAAGTGGCGCGCGCAGCTTCCTGTACTGCGTGGTTAACCCCGACGGCGACCTGGTTAAATGCGAGACCTACGACTACGCGGCGACGCGGCCCAGGCTAATGGCAAGCGCCGATGGCGACGTGACTGTGGTCGGCGGCGTACGCCGGCCGGCGCGGAACGCGCCTGCGGGCGCGGTTACAAACGCGCCGGGCACAAATAAAATCGGCCGGCCAACCAACGGCGGTTGAACCGGCCTGGACGCCCCCACCTCCCTGGCGTCTAAAACCTTTTGAGCGCCACGCGCGCGCCGCTGTGGATGTGCAATATCTTTGCCACCACACTCTCCAGGTCGTTAAGGAGGAAATCGTGGTGCGCACCTCTGATCCAGGGCGAACGGATCAGGACCGAGGTACACCCGGCCAGGCGCGCGGCTTCGGCGTCCTGCCACTTGTCGCTAACCACAAACGACCGTTCCAAATCGAGATGCCACTTGAACGCGCCTTCAATGAGCAGGCCCGGGCGCGGCTTGCGGCACGGGCAATCGTCCAGCTCGTCGTGCGGGCAAACCATGATATCGTCCAGGGGCAACACGCGACGTAAAAGCGCGTGCATCTGGTCCAGCTCGCGCCGCGACTGGTAGCCGCGGGCCAGCCCCGGCTGATTCGTTGTGGCTATCAGGATCAATCCTGCCTGCTTGAGCTTTTGCAACAGCGGGCGGACGCTCTCTTTGATCCGGAACTGCGAAAGCGTGATCGGCGTGACCGGGTGCTGGTGTTCGATCTGCACCTCGTTCAATATCCCGTCCCGCTCGATAAACACGCCGGCTCTCATAATGTCGCCAAGATGGCAAGCATAAACCTCGCCGAGTCCAATGGCGTGGTCGCGCGGGCACGGCACACTTGAGGCATGTGCAGCGGCACGGCGCTGACCCGGCACCTGCTAAAAACGGGGTTTCGGGGCCATTCAGGCGCAGCCAAACCGTTTTGGGCCCGGCGCAAGGCTCGACCCAGCCCGGCCATCGGGAGCGTATCGCCAAAGCTCAGCTTTCCGGATATGCGCGCCCGGCACGACCGTCCAACTTCAGTGCACGGTGTCCTAAAATCAGCTCCGTGCGCTATCGTATCAGGTCGGCTGCGTCTTTGACCCGGGCTTGGAGTTGCCGCAAAATCGGCTGCGCACGCGCAAGCGCGCTCTGTTGCGTCTGGCCCGGGAACGACTCCATTTCTATCCACACTGCCGCTACAGGATCACCGTTCCGGTCACGCAGCGGCATGACGACCACCACCGAGTTTTTGGTTTTCTGGTAATAGATGGTGCCGCGCTCGACCACGTCATGCTCGGCGCGCCCGCCCGGTTGCCCTAGCTCGGATTCGCGGGCGCTGGCCACGATCCGCAGCTCGGGCGGTGCGCCCGTCGGAGCATAAATCCGCAGCCCGCGCAACCGCGTGTATTTGGCCAGTACTTCCCGGACCATCACCTGTGCCGGCGGCTCGCGCGGCACGTAGCTAATGCGCGTGTCGGCGAAGTAACTGACTGAATCCGACTTGGTCCAAAACCCCACTTTACCCGAAGTGAAGCTCAAATCTGTTATGGGCGGTATCACCTCTTTGCCGTTGAGCCGGCACCGGATCTGATTGCCTTTGCATTCGATCGCAAGCTCGTGCCAAACGCCGGCCGGGATTTCCATTTCCGGCCCGATCGGCTCGCCGCGCACGCCATTTACTACCTTGTAGAACCTGAATGTTTTGCCCAGCCCGCTTGCACGCACAACGTAAAAATTGTTCTCGTCCTGAATCCGGAACGCCACCCCCGCCATTTGCTCGACCTTGCCACCCACAAGTTTGAACCTTGTGGTAAGCGTGAAATCGCCAAACGTCTCGTTTTCGTAGATCAGTATCGGGAAACGTTCGTCAGTCGGGTCCTGCGACAGTTGCGCAAGTACGTGCCGTTTCGCGGGCACGGGCGCGTTGCTGCTCAGCGGCGCGAACGCGCTCGGCGCATCATCAAGCACTACGCGCCAGTCGCCGGGCAGGCCTTTACCCGCGACCGTGCTACGGAACCCGGGCGGGGTCTGACCCACGGGCACGTCGCTGAAATCGAGGACGATTTCAGCGGCGCGGGCAGAAAGCGCGCACGCGATCATGCCCGCCAAAATGGCCGTGCGCGCGTACGCACACCGCCGGCGCGAAGCCGCGCCGCGCCTTAGCGGCCTCGGGTCATTTCTCATACATCATGTCGGCGACCGTCCGGCCGGGCGGTATAAACGGCAGCACGTGTTCGGTGTACGGCACAATTACATCGAGCACATACGGCTCGGTGGCTGCGAGCAACCGCTCCAGTGCCGGGCGCAGGTCGCGCTTGAACACGACGCGCTCGGCTTTAACCCCGAAGCTTTGCGCCATCGTTACGAAGTCGGGGTAAATCTTGTTCGGTCGCTCGGGATCGCCAAGATACGTATGCCCGCGCTGACCGCCGTAGAACCTGTCTTCCCACTGCACGACCATGCCCAGGTGCTGATTGTTCAAAACGACCGCCTTGGCCGGGATCTTCTCGATGTGCGCCGTGGCCAACTCCTGAATGTTCATCAGGAACGAACCGTCCCCGTCCACGTCAATCACTTCTTTGTCCGGCCGGCCGACTTTCGCGCCTATGGCCGCAGGATAACCGAAGCCCATCGCGCCCAGGCCCGCACTGGTGATGAATTGCCGCGGCTCGGTAAACTTGTAATATTGCGCAGTCCACATCTGATGCTGGCCCACACCTGTGGTAATGATCGCCTTGCCGCCGGTCAGCTCGTACAGCAGCTCGATTACGTACGGGGGGAGGATAACCTGTTCGACATCCCCACCCACAAAATCGCGCACGTAGTGCGAGCGCAAGACCTCGGGTGTGACCCTGTACCTGAGCGGCGCTTTCTGCTTCCAGTGCGCTATCTGGTTGTGCCAGGAGCTGAACCGTTTCTTCAGCGGCCGCTTGCGTAGCATCTGGTTAAGCCGAGCCAGCGCGTACTTCACATCGCTCACAATTGCCACGTGCACGCGCCGGTTCTTGTTGATCTCAGACGGATCAATGTCCAGGTGCACAATCTTCCCGTGTTCGCAGAACTTGTCCGCCTTGCCCGTAACGCGGTCGTCGAACCTGACCCCGAACGCGAGTAGCAAGTCCGCGCCCGGCGCCACCTGCACAACCCTGTCGCCGTCCCGACGCAACTCGCCGTTGACGGCCCAGTTCGCGTAAGGCGTGCCGTGCATCCCGAGCCATTTGAGCGAAAGCGGATGCGTCTCGGGAAACGCGCCACAACCACGAATTGTGGTCGTGACAGGGATTTGTGTGTGCTCGACGAACTCGCGCAGTTCATCCGCCGCGTTCGCGCTGATTATCCCGCCCCCGACGTAAAGCACCGGCCGCTCGGACGCCTCGATCAGCTCGATTATTTGCTCCAGCTCGATATCGGTCGCGCGCGGGCTCGGATCGTATCCGCGCAGTTTGACCTCGTCCGGGAACACCGCATGCGTGCGCGCCTGCTGCACGTCCTTGGGCAGGTCAATAACAACCGGGCCGGGCCGGCCCGTCTGCGCGATGTAAAACGCCTCGGCAACTATGCGCGCAATGTCATTCACGTTTGTGACCAGGTAGCTGTGCTTCACTATCGGCAATGTCACGCCGAAAATGTCGGTCTCCTGAAACGCATTCTTGCCAATCATGTAGCTCGGCACCTGACCGGTAATAGCAACCAACGGCACCGAGTCCATGTACGCGTCGGCGATACCGCTGATCAGGTTGGTCGCGCCCGGGCCGCTGGTGGCCATGCACACGCCTGCGCGCCCGGTCGCGCGCGCGTATCCGCTGGCAGCAAACGCGCCACCTTGTTCGTGCCGGGGCAGTACAGTTCGAATCTGCTTCGATTTCGTAAGCACCTGGTGCACTTCCATGCTCGCGCCGCCCGGATAGGCGAAAATGGTCGTTACTCCGGCGCGCTCCAGCGCGGCAACCAGTATTTCGCAGCCGCGCATCAGTTGCCCGCATGGCTTCTGCTGTTTACTTCTTTTCTTCGGCTTCGTTGCGATTTCGGGATTCATTCGCGTTCCTGTTTTTGTACGGCCTGGAGCAGCCGCAGGCCAAATAAAAAACCCACGACTGCGACCAGCCGTGGGTTCTTGTCGAGAGTGTTTTGTCACGCGCAACAAGGCCCGACGGCGTCGCCGGCCAACACGACGACTACTACTACCACGCCTACCTGTTGCACAACCGATTTCATTTCGCCAAAAACGTACCGGCCCACAGCCTCGTCGTCAAGCGCGAATATTCTCCGCGCTGCACACGACTGGCCCAGCGCGGCAGGGTTGCGGACGCGCTCATGGGCATCGTGTTCATCATAACGATTTTCGGCATCGTCGTCCTGCACGAGTTAGGCCATGCATTGGCCGCGCGCAGGTACGGCATCCGCACGCGCGACATTACACTGCTGCCAATCGGGGGTGTAGCGCGGCTCGAGCGCATGCCCGAGGACCCGAGACAGGAGCTTGTAGTTGCACTGGCCGGGCCTGCCGTAAACGTCGCGCTTGCAGCAGCGCTGTTGTTCCTCGTATTGCCAACAATGCAGTTCGACCAGTTGGGCCGCGTCCATGTGTTCGGCGGCACGTTCTTACTGAACCTGTTCCTTGTGAACGTTTGGATGGCGGCTTTTAACTTGATTCCGGCCTTCCCAATGGACGGCGGGCGCGTGCTGCGCGCGTTGCTGGCGATGCGGTTCGACTACGTGCGCGCGACGCAGGTGGCCGCCGGCATCGGCCAGTTCCTCGCGTTGGGCTTCGTGGTGGCAGGGTTGCTGTTGCCGAACCCGTTCCTGCTGTTCATTGCACTGTTTGTTTGGCTGGGCGCAGCAGGTGAAGCAAGCATGGTGCAGATGAAAAACGCGCTGGGCGGCATACCGATCCGCCAGGTCATGATCACCAACTACCAGACGCTTGCGCCGAACGATCCGCTCAGCCGCGCTGTCGAGCATATCTTAGCCGGGTTCCAGCAGGATTTCCCGGTCGTGGACGGCGACCGCGTGGTCGGTGTGCTCACGCGCGCAGACCTGCTTGCTGCGCTTGCGCAGCGCGGCACGGACGCGCTGGTCGGCGAAGTGATGCAACGTGACTTTATGACTGCCGACCCGGCGGAGATGGCCGAGACAGTATTCAACCGGCTTCAAGAGTGCAATTGCCACTCATTGCCTGTGGTCCAGAACGGGCGGCTCATCGGCATACTCACCGCCGACAACGTCGGCGAATTCCTCATGATCCAAGCCGCGCTTAGGAAAGCCACGCCGCCCAAGCTCCAATTTTCTGGGACATAAGTCGCAAGGAGCATCCGCAGGTTTTAACCAATCGGTTGCATGCTACTTTGTGCCAGATGATGACCTCTGGTCGGTGCATCGGCTGCAGTGCGTCTTGAACTCGTTGTATTACGCCCAGTCCGAAGTTTCTCATGGCCGGTTCAATGCTGTTTGCGGGACTGCCATCCGTAAAACCGGCCATGCACTTCGTTTTTGATCAGGAAAACGCTCTTGGGCGAAAATAATCGGGCTTTCAACCGCCCCAATGCCCGGCGCCTAGGGAATGATAGCTGCTAGACAATCAAGTGTTCAAAAGGTCAATCGGCCAGCCAGTTCGCAAGCATTCGCGTCGCCGGGTGCGCGGTCATAAGCTGCTGCAGAAAATTGCGGAACTCTTGGCGCCGGTCATACCTCGGGTCAGAGTGTAACTGCCTCGGGTCTTTCGGCAAACCGAACTCGCACGGATTCAGGCCGCACTCCTTGGCCCGGTCATACAGCCATTCTTCAAGGCGTGGGCAAAGCACAATTAATCGGCGTTCAGAGCCGTGTTTGCACTCCATCAATACGATGCCACTCTGTTCATTCGCAACTCGATACTCGGCCAGACTCCGGGGCGTGTTCGCCGAGTGTGGGTCCTCGTCAACCAGACCGATTCCGACAGTAGCGCCTCTTAACCGGTTCACAACGTTTCCTCTGCCGCCTACGTGTCGCAGCCGGCTCCGTGAAACGCCCAGCTCGCGCGCCAAAGCAGCGTCTGGGTAGCATTCGACGTAAACCATCATCCCCCTTCCAATGTATGTTCCAGCCCGAGGAACGGGTCGGCTTCGAGTAATCGAGCCAGTTGCGACTCTGTAAGCAGATGCGCTTCGGTGGCGTAGTCGCGGTAGCGCGTGGCAAACACAGCAACTTCTTCCTTGTTGGCCTTTTCGAGAATTGCGGTCAGCAAATACGGATTGTGCGTAGCGATGAAATACTGGTTCGACTGGTCAAGCGCAATCCGCTCGCCCAAGTGCTTGGTGTAGTACGGAAACGCATGCGCCTCAGGCTCCTCAAACACAAGGACGGCATCTCGGTT
>JANWZY010000142.1 GCA_025061935.1 Verrucomicrobiia bacterium | reverse complement strand
TGCGACGCATGCCGTGATGCTCCTCCTGAAAGCGGCGGTTTCAAATTAAAGCGTCGCGGCATTGCGTGTTCAAATCCTGGCTTCCCGGTAATGCGCTATTTAGTTTTCGCGCATATCTCGCGGGGCCGTACTGCGCGCGTCCCGGACTGCGGAAACGACTTCTCCCGCTCGTGGTGACGCAGACCAGGCCGGTGGCGGCATTGGGAATTTGTCGGGTTTGACCTGCACTTCTCCGCTTGCTAGAAATTTGCGTCAAAGCGAACGCGACTGGGCGAACACATGAAGAAGACCGGCGAACCGAGGTACCGTCGTATCCTGCTCAAACTCAGCGGCGAGGCGCTTGGGGGTGAAAACGGTTTTGGTATTTCGGTGCAAGCGCTGCGGCACATGGCCGAAGAAATTGCCGAGGTACATAGACTTGGCGTGCAGATCGTGGTGGTAGTGGGCGGCGGGAACATATTCCGCGGGCTGCAGGGCAGCGAAAAGGGAATAGACCGTGCGACCGGCGACTACATGGGTATGCTCGCCACGGTGATCAACGCGCTCGCGCTCCAGGACGCGCTCGAGCAGATCGGTGTCCCGACGCGCGTGCAAAGCGCGATCACAATGCACCAGATAGCTGAGCCGTTCATCCGTCGGCGCGCGGTCCGACACCTCGAAAAAGGGCGCGTGGTAATATTCGGTGGCGGCACCGGGAACCCGTACTTTTCGACCGACACAGCCGCCGCATTGCGCGCAAACGAGGTGCATGCGGAGGTGGTTCTCAAGGGTACAAAAGTTGACGGCGTGTACGACGGCGATCCGAAACTGAACCCGAAAGCCAAGCTGTTCAGGCGCATAACCTACGCGGAGGCGTTGCAGAAACAGCTCAAGGTAATGGACTCGACAGCGTTCACGCTTTGCATGGAAAACAAAATGCCCATCATTGTGTTTAACATGTTCCGTCCGCACAACTTGCGCCGGATCGTGATGGGCGAGCGCGTCGGCACGATTGTCACCAACTGAGGTTTAGAAGGTCGGCACGGCTGTCAGGTGCCTGGCTTAATACGGGCGAGCAAGATGACTTTTTTATCTCGCAAGGATGCTGGGATCAGGCTTGGCGAATCATTACGCGCGCAGGGGGTAGTCGCGGAGCTTGTCCTGGGTATGCCCCGCGGCGGTGTGGTAGTGGCGGGTGAAGTGGCCCGTATCCTCCGCCTGCCGCTCGATATAATCGTCGTACGCAAGATCGGCCACCCTTGGAATCGCGAGTTCGCCGTAGGGGCGCTCGCTGAAGGCGGTGTAGTCGTAATTGATGAACAAAGCCTTGGCCCGGACAAGGCTCTAAGGCGCGAGCTGGACCTGATTGTTTCCGAAGAAAAGAAGCGGTTGCACGATTACCGTCGCTTGTTCCGGCGCGCGCGGCCGGTCGAGCGCGCGGGTAAGGCGGTTCTACTTGTTGACGACGGATTGGCCACGGGCGCGACGGCGGAAGCGGCAGTAAAAGCCTTGCTTGCGCAACAGGTCCGACACGTGACGGTGGCCGTACCGGTCGCCTCAACCAGTGCAGTAGCCCGCTTGCGCAACGCCGGCGCAGATGTAGTTACACTGGTCACAGACCCTGAGTTTGTCGCAGTCGGCCAATATTACCTCGACTTCACCCAAACCGGAGACGAGGAGGTGCTGTCAATACTTCGGGCCAGCGAGGCCGAGGGCAGATGATTCGTGACTCATTCCTGCTGCGCGCACTAGTTGTGCATATTAAGCCTTGCGCCGCCCCGGACTCGACGGTGCTTCGCGCACATTTATGGCTTTTGCTGCGCTTGTGGCGCGAATCAACAAAAAACCCCTTCCGGTTTTCCCGGAAGGGGTCTCTTTGCAACTAAACGCCGGCCTAGAACTTGTAGATCACGTTGGCCGCTAGCATGTATGCATTGTGCCGATTCCCTGTTGGGGCTCGCCCAAACATGCTTGTGTTAGAATTGTCCCATCTGAACTCGGCGCGGCTGATGACGTTCTGCCACAGGTCGTACTGAGCAGTTAGAGTAGCAGCCCAGATTTGACCTGCCTCGGTACCCTCAAGCCATGCCCAATTGCCTGTCTTGTCGCGCAGATATTCGCCGCGCGCATGCAGGCTGAGTTTCTCGGTGGCTTGGTACGAGGCGTACAGTGCCGCTGTCCAAGCATCAGGCCCATCATTGGCATGGCGATAATCGTACGCAGCACCAAGTTTCAGACCAGTGACAGGGGTTGCCAACGTTAGACCGGTGTACCAACTGGTGATTGTCTCATTGTCGCCTTCTTCTGTGCCTTTCACCACACCGCCGTATAGCGTCGAGCCTTCAATCCACCCCCACTCCTCGGGCGCGGTGAGCGCAATCGAGCCCATGTAGGCTTTGTACGATTCAGATTTTCCGGACCGCCCGTTGATCATCGGATCGATTGTGTTTGCCACGCCGGCCGAGGCGCAGATGTAGTCGTTCAACCTGTACGTGGCTAACAGGCCTGTGTGCGTCTGGGGCTCGATGCTGTGCCCGTATGAGCGTGTATAGTTGGGGTTGTTACCCGACTCGAGCGATTCGTAACCGATAATCGTGTCGAACACGCCCATCTTCAGGTCAATGCCGTTTTGGAACGGCACGCGCAACGCCACGTACGCCTGGCGAATGGCAAAGTCTTGCCACGTGCCCCAACGTGAACCGGTGTTTAACACTTGTGCGTCCGGCCCCATCCACAGGTCAACCTTGTAGCCTGCAGCCCAGTCGGTCTCGTCTAATGGCTTAGCTACACTGAGCTGGACCACGTTTAGGTTGAACCCGTCGGCTTTACCCTCGTTGAACTTAATATTGGGCACGAGAGTGCCTCGGCCCCAGTTCCAATGTGCCGAAGTGTCCACGTAGCCGCTAATGGTCGTGCCTGAAAGCGCAGTTTGCACTGCGTTCATTTCCTCAGCTTGGGCGACGGAGGCCAAGCTGATGGCGCCGACCGCGGCTAGACCCAACGTCCATTTTTCAAACTTCATAGGTTCCTCCGTTTTTTGTTTAACTCAATCAACACTTCTGTCCTGTTTTTGTGCATAGCGGGTAAAACCGGTTTACCCGCCCGCCTGACTCAGGCGGAATTTTTGGCCACTACTACTCGAGGCTGGAGGGTTTGACAACTATAATTTTTGTCTTCTACCCCGTCAGCCGTAAGTTTTTGCAACCTTTTGACAAAACTGGACCAAGCTGTCAAGCACTGTGATAAAAACTCTGCACGCTGGCCGAACAGTGCACGCTGGCCGGGTGTCCGGCACGCCTGCGTCATATTTCGAGATCGGGCTGATGCCAACTCCGGATTGGCTTGTGGAACGTTGCTTGCTTATTTTTGGGCCTGGACGGATTTCGAGACAGCGAAGAAATAACGTCTTCGGATCAGCTTAGAGAGGGGAAACAGGTATGCCATCTTTTGTTTACGTAGCGCGCGACACGGTAAGCGGCCGCGAGATTCGTAGCACAATCGAAGCGCCCAACGAACAGTCGGCCATAGCCGCGTTACTGAACCGCAATCTGCTAGTTGTTTCGATTCAAGAAAAGGTGGGCAAAAAAGGCCGGACAGCCGGCGGGCGCGTTTCATTGGCCGACCTTGTCATATTCACCAGGCAACTAGCCACCATGATAGACGCCGGGTTGCCCATGGTGCAATCGCTGCAGGCGTTGGCTGAGCAGACACCGCACAAAGTAATGCGCGATATTATTCGGGACGTGTGCGCGCGAGTCGAATCGGGCGATTCGTTGTCGGAGGCACTTCAAAAACATCCCAAAGTGTTCAGTCGCCTGTACGTCTGCATGGTTGCGGCGGGTGAAAAAGGTGGGTTGCTCGCCGAGATCATGGCACGGCTTGCCACGTACCTTGAAAGCATGGCGCGGCTCCGCAAGCGCGTCAAAGCCGCCATGATGTATCCGCTGATAGTTAGCATCGTGGCAGTGCTGATCACGATCTTTCTATTGGTCAAGGTGGTACCTGTGTTCGGCGACATCTACAGCAGTTTCCAAGCGCAATTGCCGGCGCCGACGCTTTTTGTGGTCAACCTGAGCAAGGTTATTCAGAAAAACATCATTGCCATTTTGATTGTTGCCGCTGGGCTTGTGTTCGGTTGGTTCCACTTCACGCGCAAGACTGCCGTGGGCCGCGCGTTTTGGGACCGGTTGCGCTTGCGCCTGCCCATTTTCGGTGTCATTGCGCACAAGATTTGCCTGGCGCGATTCTCGCGTACAATGGCCTCGTTGATTCGCAGCGGCGTGCCCATCCTCGAAGTGCTGCAAATAGTTTCGCAGACAGTCAACAACGTCGAGATCGAGAAGGCCATAAAGACGGCCGCTGCGGACATAGAACGCGGCGAGACGATCGCTTCCTCACTCGGGAAACACTCGGTGTTCCCGAGCATGATCATCCGAATGATTGCCGCTGGCGAGCAGACAGGCAAAGTTGACGCGATGCTCGAGCGCGTGGCCGACTTCCTCGACGAAGAAATAGAGACCACGTTGTCGGGTCTTACATCCCTGATCGAGCCGATCCTGATCGTGTTCCTCGGGATTGTGATCGGCGGCTTGGTGATTTGCATGTTCCTGCCGATCTTCAAGATGAGCACCATTATCAACCCGACCGGCAGGTAAGGTTACCAGGCGGGGTCTTTCTTCGGTCGGTTTCCATCTGCTGGTGCGGAAGCCGGGCTTGTGCGCGGTCTTGGAGACCTGAATTTGGTTGCCGTGGGCCACCGCGGGCCTCTAAAATGCGCGCGTTAGGTTTTTTTAGCGAAGCTCGTAAAAGACTATTGGACTATGCCGTTAACTCATACACGCGACTTGTTTGCCAAAGCGCTCAAAGGCAAGTACGCCATTGGCGCGTTCAACGTTAACAACATGGAGCTTGTGCAGGCCATTGTTGAGGCTTGCGAAGAAGAGAAAGCGCCGTTGATCCTGCAGATTTCGCGCGGCGCGCGCCAGTACGCTAAGCCGATTTTTCTCAAAAAACTCATCGAAGCGGCGGTCAGCGTGTCGAATATCCCGATTGCGGTGCACCTTGACCACGGCGACTCTTTCGAGCTGTGCAAAGAGTGCATAGACGAAGGCTTCACCAGCGTGATGATTGATGCCAGCTTCGAGCCGTTCGAGAAAAACGTCGAGATCACGCGCAAAGTGGTCGAATACGCGCACAAACATAACTGCGCTGTGGAAGCCGAACTGGGTCATCTGGTCGGCGCGCAATTCGACGAAGGTGAAGCCGGCGGCGGATATTCCAAGAGCGGTCACTACACCGACCCCGAGGAGGCCGTCAGGTTTGTGAAGGAAACCGGGTGCGACTCGCTTGCGGTTGCGATCGGCAATTCGCACGGCGCGTACAAATTCAAGGGCGATCAGCGCCTGGACATGGACCGGCTCCGCGCCATCAAAAAGGCCCTTGTCGAAGCCGGGTTGGGTGACTACCCGCTGGTCTTGCACGGCGCATCCAGCGTGCCGCAAGAGCTTGTGGACGAAATTAACAAGTTCGGGGGTAAGCTTGGCGATGCGCGCGGTGTGCCGGAGACAGACATCGAAGAAGCGCGGCGTAATGGCGTGGCCAAGGTCAACATAGATACCGACCTGCGCCTGGCAATGACAGCCGGCATACGCCGCGTCTTCGCCGAGAACCCGAAAGAGTTCGATCCGCGTAAGTACCTCGGGCCGGCCCGCGCCAAGGTCAAAGAACTGGTCAAGCACAAAGTCCGGAACGTGCTTGGGTGCGCAGGTCATGCATTTGATTAATCTGAGCCTAACAGTTCGGCAGGCACGACCGTAGTGCGGCAGCAAATCTCGTGTTGGCCCGTTAATTAAGCCCTCGACGATTAGTGGCATTGCGGCTGGCGCAGCAACGGAGCCAACCGGCGCGCACCCGTACCACAACCTCAAAAAACAAATGGTGGTAGGTGGTGGATTCGAACCACCGAAGGCGTTAAGCCAGCAGATTTACAGTCTGCCCCCGTTGACCGCTTGGGTAACCTACCACCAAAAAGCTCTGCTCGGCGCTAAATCAAACCACATCCGCGTCTGCTTGTCAATTGTGACCACGCCGCATATTTTGGCGCGATGTTCGATTCGCTCACTACACGGCTCCAGCAATTGTTTAAGAACCTGCTTGGCCTTGGCAAACTCACCGAGGCCAACATCGCAGACGCATTACGCGACGTGCGGGTCGCGCTGCTCGAAGCCGACGTAAATCACAAAGTTGTCGAGGACTTCATCGAGCGGGTCAAGGCCAAGGCGCTCGGCCTGCCAGTAATCCAGAGCATCCAGCCCGGCCAATACTTCATAAAGATCATTCACGACGAACTTGTTGAGCTGCTAGGCGCGACCCATTCGGCGCTCAACTTGGGCGCAAACCCTGCATGCATCATGCTCATCGGGTTGCACGGCTCAGGCAAGACCACCTCATGCGGTAAACTGGCGCGGCTCCTTCATAAACAGGGACGGCACCCGCTCTTGGTTGCAGCCGATGTGTACCGCCCAGCAGCAATGGACCAGCTCGAAGCGTTGGGCAAACAACTTGGCTTGCCCGCATTTGTTAAGCGCGGCGAGGCCGACGTGCTGCGGATTGCACGTGACGCACTCGAAACAGCGCGCGCAACGCACCGCAACGTGCTCTTGTTCGACACCGCCGGCAGGTTCCACATTGACGAACCGCTCGTGCAGGAGCTAGTACGTCTGCGAGATTTTCTCAAGCCGCAGGAAATCCTGCTCGTGCTCGACGCGGCCACAGGCCAAGAAGCTGTCAATGTCGCCACGCACTTCAATAACGCATTAGGCATCACTGGCGCGATCCTTACCAAGCTCGATGGCGACGCGCGCGGCGGCGCCGCGCTCAGCTTCAAGGCGGTTACCAACAAGCCCATAAAATTTGTCGGCACAGGCGAGAAGCTAGATGACCTGGAGCCGTTTTACCCCGACCGCATGGCCTCGCGCATTCTCGGCATGGGCGATGTGGTCAGTCTGGTTGAGAAAGCCGCCGAAGCCGTGGATATCGAGCAAGCGCGGCGGCTCGAGGAAAAAATGCGCAAAGGCCAGTTTACGCTCGAAGACTTCCTCGAACACCTCCGTCAGATGCGGAAGCTCGGCCCGCTCGAGAGCCTTATAAAAATGATGCCTGGCGGCGAGCAAGTGCTCAAGCAAGCCGACATCTCGAAACACGAGAAGGAACTCAGGCGCATGGAGGCAATGATTTGTGCAATGACACCCGAAGAGCGCCGGAACCCCGCGATCTTGAACGCGCGTCGGCGCCTGCGCATTGCCAAAGGCAGCGGCGTGACAGTTGCCGAGGTCAACACGATGCTTAACCGGTTCGCACAAATGCAGCAAATGATGAAAAAAATCGGCAAATTCGAAAAACTCATGCGCCGCATGGGCGGGGGCGGATTGCCAGGGTTTTTGGGCAGGTAGTCTCTCGGTCACGACCCGCGCCGGTACGCTTCAACAGCCGCGTCGCGCGCGAGCGCATGCCAGGTAGCGCTCGAATTCGGAACCCAATGACAATCCGTGGTTGCCCCGCCGGGCCGCGCCGCAGTTCATGCGCCTGGGGCCAGCCCGCCGGCCGAACCGCGTTTCAAGTAGAAGGCGGCCATTCGCACGTATTCTT
>JANWZY010000141.1 GCA_025061935.1 Verrucomicrobiia bacterium | reverse complement strand
GCGCGAAAAAGTTCGTGCAGGCGCTCTGGGACATGCCCGTGCCCGACGGCATCGAGCGCTACTACGAAGGCCTGCTGTACATGATGGCCCTGCTCCACTGCAGCGGCGAATTCAAAATCTGGCACCCACAAAAATGATCTTGCCAGCCGATGTGGATCTCCCCACTTCCTCGCAAATTGGAGGGCGCACCCTCCGTGCGAGCCGAGTCGAGCTAAGTTTTTGAGTTGCGAGAGCACACCCCAGCCGTTCAGATTTCATCAAGCGCGTAGCCGCAGAGCGAGACCTAGCGTGAAGCGAATCTCTTAAACACCAGTCTATGAACGGAATCTCACGGCGTGAGTTTGTGTGGCGAAGCGTCGCCGGGACTGCCGGGCTTTGGCTGGCCGGGAACAGATGGGTGCATTCTGGCGAGCGAAGCGGTGCCGTCGCGCCGGTCCGGCCCACGGACGAGGATGGATACATGCTATGGCTGCGGTACGCGCCGCCGGCCAAACAGGCGGTCAGAGAGTATCAACGGCGAATCAAACGGGTCTGCGTCGCAGGCGGCTCACCCACATGCCGCGTGATCAGCGAGGAGATCGCCACCGCGCTTAAAAGCCTGCTGGGTGACGCAGTGCCGGTTTCCAATGACGGGTTCGACGCCGGTACATTGCTGATTGGCACACCTGCAACTTCGGCTCAGGTCAGGGAAAACGTGCCAGCCGAAGACCTCGACAGGCTAGGTCCGGAGGGATACATCATTCGCTCCGTGAAGCTCAAGGGCGGTGGGGGTATCATCATAGCGTCGAGCACGGACATCGGCGCGCTGTACGGGTGTTTCCATTTCTTGCGTTTGTTGCAGACCGGGCAACCTATCGCAGCGCTCGAGATCAAGGAGCGGCCCCGGCTGAAACTGCGCCTCATGAATCATTGGGACAACCTCGACGGCTCGGTCGAGCGCGGCTATGCCGGGCGCTCGCTGTGGCGCTGGGCAGAGCTGCCGGACAAATTGGGCCAGCGGTACGTTGACTACGCACGCGCGTGCGCGTCGCTCGGGCTGAACGGCGCGGTCATCCATAACGTGAATGCGAACCCGCGCATTCTCACCGCCGAATACCTGCGCAAGGTGGCCGCGCTTGCAAACGTGTGGCGCCCGTACGGGGTGCGAATGTATCTGACCGCGAACTTCGCCGCGCCCGTCCGCATCGGCGGGCTTCCTACTGCCGACCCGCTGGACCAGCGCGTCAAGGATTGGTGGCGCGCGAAAGCCGACGAGATCTATTCGCTCATTCCGGACTTTGGCGGGTTCCTTGTGAAGGCAGACTCGGAGGGCCAGCCCGGTCCCAAAACCTACGGCCGCTCGCATGCCGAGGGCGCGAATTTGCTCGCCGAGGCGCTCGCGCCGCACGGCGGGGTGGTCATGTGGCGCGCGTTCGTGTACGACCACGACGTTGACCCGGACCGGGTCAAACGCGCCTACATCGAGTTCACGCGCCTGGACGGCCAGTTCCGGGCGAATGTAGTGATTCAGATCAAGAACGGCCCTCTGGATTTCCAGCCACGCGAGCCGTTCCACCCCTTATTCGGCGCGCTGAAGCACACGCCAGTAATGGCCGAGATCCAGCCCACACAGGAATACCTCGGCCAGGCCAAGCACCTGGTGTACCTCGGACCGATGTGGGAAGAGTTCCTGCAGTCGGACACCTACGCCAAAGGCCAAGGCTCGACCGTGGCGAAGGTTTTGATGGGCGAGGTGCACCCTTACCAGCTCACCGGCATGGCTGGCGTGGTCAATCCCGGCGCCGACGCCAACTGGTGCGGGCACCATTTCTCGCAGGCGAATTGGTACGCGTTCGGCAGACTGGCGTGGAACCCTGAGCTTGGCGCCGCCCAACTCGCCGAGGAATGGACACGGATGACGTTCACGAACGACCCTGAAGCGGTCCGGACAATTTGCCGGATGATGATGACCTCGTATGAAACGTTCGTCAGCTACACCATGCCGCTCGGGCTGCACCATCTGATCGGGGGTGACCATTACGCGCCGATGCCGTGGAACGACCGCGCGCCGCGCGAAGACTGGACGGCCACGTATTACCACCGCGCGTCCGAGGACGGCATCGGGTTCGACCGCACCCGGCGCGGCAGCGGCGCGGTTGACCAGTACCATCCGCCGCTGTGCGACATTTTCGACGACATCAACCGTTGCCCGGAGAAATTCCTGCTGTGGTTCCACCGGTGCGCATGGGACCACAGGATGAAATCCGGACGGACGCTCTGGGAGGAGTTGTGCGCCAAATACGATGAGGGCGTGAGGCAAGCGCGCGAACTGCAGAAGACCTGGGAAACATTAAAGGGCAAAATAGACGCGCGCCGGCACCGCGAAGTCGCCGAGCGCTTGGCCATTCAGGTTGCCGACGCAGCAAAGTGGCGCGACCAAATCCTCGAATACTTCGCCCGGTTCAGCAAACGGCCCGTGCCCAAGCCCGTGCCGTGACGCGACCTCAAAAAGCTGACGGGTTTGAAGCTCGATACCTCGCTGGCGCTGAGGTGGCGAGATCGGCACAAAATTGGATAGTCGCGTTCGTGCACTAGGCCAGTGAGTCGGGACCATGGTCAAACAGCGCGATCCGAGCGGCTCGCCATTGATCAGCAACGCGCGCAGTTGACAGCGCGCAACCGGTGCGAAAGGCTTTCCCCAGCATGGTAACGCAACTAATACGACCACTCTGCTGGATGAGTTCTCAGCCGGTCTTTTGCGGGGTTGCAGTTCTAACGCTCGCGGCCGTGCCACCGGCCGAGCAACTGTTGTTTGAAGACGGGTTCAACAGCCTGCCGCCGGGCATGTTTTCAGCAGGCGTGGTCGGCGCGCACGCAGAGTACCATTACTTGCCCCAGCTTGCGCCCAAAGGCGGCTGGGCTGTGTCGTGCTTCCGCAGCGAGGGGTCGCAACGCGCGTGGCGTGTGCTGGGCGAACCGGGCAAACGATACATGTACCAGACATATTTGGCCACGCCGGCGGAACGCCGCTTCACACATCCGATACTGTGCGGCGGCGACCCGTTCTGGCGCGATTACACGGTTGAAACAGTGTTTGAGCCAGAATCGTTCGAGGGCAAAAGCGGCGTCGTTTTCAGGTACCGTAACGACCGCTGCTACTATTTCTTCGGCGTCGAAGGCACAAATGCAGTACTAGCGCGCGTGCGGCACGAACGCGCGTTCCGCGAAGCCGATGAAGTCGTGCTCGCCCGTGCGCATTTTTTGTGGGAGCCGGGCCAAACGTTGCGCGCAAGGATACAACTCAGAGGGAACCGGATCACCGCCGAGTTGGCCGGTAAACTCACACTCGAGGCCGAGGACGCGACATTCGCCGAAGGCAAAATCGGGTTACTCGCGGACGTGCCCACGCGGTTTCACTCGGTCCGAGTCACCGCCCCCGCGGCAGAAGTGGCGCGGCTCAACCGGCTCAAAGCGCAGCGTGAGCGCGAGCTGGACGAGCTGCGCGCGGCGAACCCAAAAATGACGCTTTGGAAAAAAATCCGCACAGACGGGTTCGGAGTCGGCCGCAACCTGCGGTTCGGTGACCTTGACGGCGACGGACAAATTGATGTGCTCATCGGCCAGGTCCGCCACCACGGGCCGAAAGACCGGAACAGCGAGCTAAGCTGCCTGACCGCGGTGACGTTCGAGGGCAGAATCTTGTGGCAGATAGGCGAGCCGGACCCGTGGCATGACAACCTCACAAGCGATGTCGCGTTCCAAATCCACGACTTGGACGGCGACGGTACCAACGAGGTGGTTTACTGCATGAACTTCGAGCTTGTGGTCGCCGACGGCGCGACCGGCAAGACCGAACGCAAAATCCCCACACCCGAGACACCCAAAAACAACAAGCCACCTTACAACCGGTTCAGCCGTATCCTGGGGGACTGCATCTTTTTCTGTGATCTGTCCGGCGCGGGCCGGCCAACGGATATCATTCTCAAAGACAGATACCGCTACGTCTGGGCATTCAACTCGAAGCTCAAACTGCTCTGGCACGCCGAATGCAACACGGGCCACTACCCGTTCGCCTGCGATATCGACCGCGACGGGCGCGATGAAGTGCTCGTAGGTTACACGCTGTTCGATCACACGGGCAAAAAACTCTGGAGCCTGGACGAGAAGCTTCAAGACCATGCAGACGGCGTGGCCATTGTCAGGCTCGGCGCCGAGCCGGACGCGCCCCTGCAAATTTTTTGCGCCGCAAGCGACGAAGGCGCGTTCTTCGCCGACCTGGCTGGGCGCATACTCAAACACCACCGGGTCGGACATGTTCAAAACCCGTCAATTGCTGACTTCCGGCCCGACCTGCCAGGACTCGAAATCGTTACAATCAATTTCTGGGGCAATCAGGGCATTGTGCACGTGTTCGATGCCGACGGTAACCTCGTCGCCGACTTCGAGCCGTGCCAGCACGGAAGCATGATGCTGCCAGTAAACTGGACGGGCCGCCCGCCCGAGTATTTCATGCTGTCCCCGAGCGTGGTCGAGGGCGGGCTGTTCGATGCACACGGCAGGTGTGTCGTTCAGTTCCCCAATGACGGGCACCCCGAGCTGTGCTGCGCGGCACTCGACATCACGGGGGATTGCAGAGACGAAATCGTGGTGTGGGACCCTTGGGAAATCTGGGTTTACACGCAGTCCGACAACCCGAAACCCGGCCGGCTTTACAAACCCAACCGCTCGCCACTTTACAACTACTCGAATTATCAGGTCACCATCTCCTACCCAGGTTGGGCAGAATGAATCGGAAATGGCTTCACCCAAACTGAAAAGCAGTTTTTTGCCGGAACAAACAGGACAAGCCAGTGCAGCGTGCCAAGGGCAGGTACCTCGTATCCAAAGCCCGAAGCGGCGCATTTCTGGTCGGCCTTAACATCGGACGGCGGTAAAATGGCAGTCGCGCACTTATTCCCCACTGGTGCTGGAAGCGTTGGAAGCTTCATAACACGGCTTCAAAGCAGTTGCAGCAACCCGCAGGTTTCGCACCTGCAACTTACACACGTGGCCGAAATTTTCTTCAGCGATTGAGCAGTGCACACAGCCTATGCCTTCGGAGTGGCCCTGCGCATCAAACACCCGTTGGCAAAATATACGCGACCAATGGGCGGCTATGCCACCAACAGCCGGGTGGTGTATGCGGGCGCGATCCACTGTGTAGTGGTTGACAAGCCAGTGACAGTTCGGAGTGCCAATAGCCCGGAGGCCACCATGAAAGGGGGTAGCAGGTGCCGAGCAAGACCGACAGCGACGGAGCCATCGTGTGTGTACCTGACCAACGGTGCCTGCTTGGTCTGGCTCCACACTAACCAGTGGTGCTCCGCGCAAGACCCCTGTTTACTGGATTAAGGATTGGCATTGCAGTGGTGTCTATTGCGAATCCACAAATGCCGTAATCGCCAACTGCGTCTCGGTTTGGCAACTCCGCACACATTTCCGGCAGAAGGGCATTTAGGGGCCACATTACAACTGTACCACAAATGCTAAATCAGCCTCGTATGGCGGCAGGTCTAAAAAGCACGCTTTACAGTCACACGTTGAAAAACGACTCAGCGACAGCCTATGGTGGCGGGACTTGTTCTGGCACATTATTCAATTGCGCGGTCGTGGGCATCTTTAAGCCCTTTATTATGGGGGCGGCGGGGGCGTTTTAGGAGCGCGCTTTACGACTGCATTGTATTCTGCAATGCAGCCTCGGACATACCGGCCTCTTCGCACTTGGATTACCGCATCACTGAGCGCATGCCGAAAGGTGAACACCGCAACATCACCAACGCACCGCGGTTTGTGGGCACCAACGGCTGGAGCAACCTGCGCCTGCAATCCAATTCGCCCTGCATTAATGCCGGCAACAATGCTTGTGTAGTTGGAACTGCCGACCTGGACGGCAACCCGCGCATTGTCGCCGGCAGTGTTGACATCAGCGCTTATGAGTGCCAGTCGCCGAGCAGCAAGATTTCGTATGCCTGGCTCCAACGATACAGGCTGCCGATCAACACCAACGCAGATTCTTCAGACACAGACGGCGACGGCATGAACAACTGGCAGGAATGGCGATGCGGCAATGTTCCCACAAACGCATCATCCGTGTTGAAGATGTTGGCCCCGGCGTATGGGACCTCGGGTCTGATCGTGCGCTGGCAAAGTGTGAGCAACCGGACTTACTTCCTTGAACG
This sequence comes from Verrucomicrobiia bacterium, assembly GCA_025061935.1. GTDB lineage: Bacteria > Verrucomicrobiota > Verrucomicrobiia > Limisphaerales > DTLC01 > DTLC01. Next base: position 1,435 of record JANWZY010000141.1, on the reverse strand, counting down.
CAGCACAAACCTCGGCGCCCAGCCGCGGTTCCACACCCTGGCGACGAACATTGCGGGTCAAACACCCACGACAAGTTACCCGGACACCAACGCCGTTGGCCCCGGACCGTTCTTCTACCGCGTCGGGGTTCAACAATGAGACGAGGCTTTTGCCGCGCCGCAGATGTCGCCGGCGACGCAAACAGATTTTTACAGATGGGCCGCCGTTGAAGCCGGCGCGCAGAAATTCGTTTGGGCAAGTGGTGGAGGCGGCGGGAGTCGAACCCGCGTCCCTAACAGGTAAACCAAAAGCGCCTACATGCTTAGCCGGGGTTCGAATCTCAGCAACCGGGTCTCGCCCCGGCGGCGATATGCCGGCTGCCCAGCCCGCAGAAGATGATCTCGGGCCGCGCCGCGCAGGCACCAGCGCAACCCCAGCCTGCTGCCGCGTTCAGCCGGCCTAGCAGGCGTCAGCCGGTGAACGTTGCGGCTCAATTAGGCCGCAAAGGCCAATTCAGCATTGGCAGTTTTTGTTGATGCGATGATTAACGAGGCCAACGCATCGTCCTCGGCATGCCGCCTTTGGTCCAACTGCCAGGTCGAATCCGGTACGCCCCCAAATCCGACCATAGAAAAATCCTATATGTGTGTCGATCAGTCAAGGCCTAGTGCAAGCGCTCAGGCAAAACGACGATTTGCTATCGCTATGCTGGCAGGAGTCGAAATCCGGCCTGTCAATGCCCTCGGCACTCGCGCTGCAACCTACCGTAGTCTGTGCACGCACCAGTGAATGGACTATCGCGCCTTGTTTTTCCCGCTTTGATACCCAACTAGCAAAAAACCTGGCTGCCGGCGGTTTTTGCCAGCCTTATATGGTTAATTCTGCGGCTGTAAGAAAACTTCGAAATCCAAAACAACCAGATTCGACAAGCGCATTAAACACTGCCCAGCCCATGCAACGCGTTCGACTAAAAGAAGGCCGCAGCTGGAGTCAGACCTCGGTCTGCAATCTTTAACCCTGTCAAAATTTTTGTCCCAGGTGGGACAAAAATTTTGGAATCAATGGCGCCAAGGCCGGAAAAAACCTGGCCGGTTACTTGAGAGCAAAGGCTTCTGCCCGGACCTCATGCAAAGCCTTGGTCTGGGCGTTTCGGCTTATTGCCCGTACCGAGCGCTCAAGGTCGGGGCTCCTGTACAACGGATTTGCTGGCTAAACAGTTGTTACGCCAAGAGTCTAGTCGCTTCTCGAACAAGCTCGGTGATTGGGAGCCGATTCGGGCAAACACGCTCTGCCGGGCTGTAGTCAAACTTGGTAAGCTGCATCCGTGCTTGGGCAGGGATACTCTCAAAAATCTCCCGGGCGTAAGCGTAGTCGCCATAGCTGTGGTAATACATTAGGCTGCGCATGATGTCGCCTATCGGCGCAGCAAAATTTATGGCAGCTTCACAGTAGCGC
>JANWZY010000140.1 GCA_025061935.1 Verrucomicrobiia bacterium | reverse complement strand
GAGATTTCTTCCCAAAGTTGCGGTACTTGAGCATTTCTTGCTCAGTCTTCATCGCCAACTGCCCGACAGTGGTAATGTTCGCGTTGTTGAGGCAGTTGGCCGCACGCACGCTAAGCTCGATTTCATTCACACTCATGTTGAGGAGCTTCCTCCATTTCCTGCGCTCCTCGTCCTGCTTGTCCACAACCTCCTCGAACTCGACCGCGTTCTTGTCGTACCCGACAAACACGTCCAGATGCCGCTGCAATATAGCCGACGCTTGGACAAGCGCGTCATCCGGCGAGATACGCCCGTCTGTCCAGATTTCCAGTATTAGCCGGTCGTAGTCAGTGCGTTGTCCTACGCGCGCGGCCTCGACCGAGTACCGTACACGCCGCACCGGCGAGAACAGTGAATCAATCGGTATGACGCCAATCGGCTGACCGGGTTTCTTGTTCTCCTCGCTGGGCAGGAACCCGCGCCCGACCTTGACCTCAAGCTCCATTTCAAGTTTGCGCTTTTTGTCCAGCGTGCAGATGTGCTGCTCCGGATTAACCAGCTCGACGTTCTGGTTGAGCTGAATATCGGCCGCTGTCACCGGCCCTTCCTTGTTGACCGACAGGATCAACGTTTGCGGCTCGCGGGTATGCACTTTGAACAGGACCTTCTTAAGGTTCAACACTATGTCCGTGACGTCCTCGACCACACCCTCGATGGTGCTGAACTCGTGCGCGACACCATCTATTTTGACCGACGTGATGGCGGCGCCTTCGAGCGACGAGAGCAATACGCGCCGCAGCGAATTGCCAATGGTGTGGCCGTAGCCGGGCTCGAACGGCTCGGCGATGAATTTAGCATAAGTGCCCGTGGCGGTTGCTTCATCTTTGATCAACCGCTTCGGCATTTCGAATCGTCCTAAACGTACTGGCATAGCTCTTCACCGAAATTGCCTGTTTCAACCTGCACCGAACATGCGAATCCGTTTTGCCAACTCAATCCGCGCAATAGCTTAAACACCGTTCAGTCTTGTCGTACACATACCCTGGGCACGCGGGCTGCACACCCGTTGCCAGCGCCACGCCGCAAAAGCTACGTCCGACCTCGTGCATTGCTCACTTCGAATAAAACTCGACCACCGCCTGTACATTCGCAATCGGCTGGATCTCGTCCATCGTCGGTATCCGCATTACCACGCCTTTCAACTCCTCTTTGCTGAAAGACAGCCAATCCGGGACTGTGCGGCTAGTGGAAGCTTCCAGCCCGCGCAGGGCCAACTGCCTGCTTACAGTTGTGTTTTTTACCTGCACTACATCCCCCACTTTAAGCTCGTACGAGGGGATCGTGACTTTCCGCCCATTCACTCTGATGTGGCCATGCACGACCATCTGTCGCGCGGCGGCGCGGGTGTTAGCCAACCCGAGATGGTAAACCACGTTATCAAGCCGCGTCTCCAGTATCTGGAGCATTTGCTCGCCAGTGACCCCGCGGCGCTTGAGCGCGCGCTCGAACACGTTACGGAACTGCCGCTCCTGCAGGCCGTAGTAGTACCTGAGCTTCTGCTTTTCCATCAGGGCCATTGCGTAATCGGTCAGCTTGTGCCGACGCGACTTGGGCCCGTGTACGCCCGGCCCGTAATTGCGCCGGTCCAAGTACTTACTCGGCCCGAAAATCGGGATACCGAACCTGCGGCTAATTCGAACTCGCGGACCTGTGTAACGTGCCATTTGCTAAATCCTCGAAACCAAGGTTAAAAATGAGTCAGACGCGCCGACGTTTACGCGGCCTGCACCCGTTGTGCGGCACTGGCGTAACGTCCTTGATCGCGGTTATTTCAAGTCCTACAGCTTGCAACGCGCGGATGGCTGACTCGCGCCCGGAGCCAGGGCCTTTAACGCGCACTTCGACTTCGCGCATTCCATGAGCCATTGCCTGCCGCGCCGCGTCTTGCGCAACCAACTGCGCCGCATACGCTGTGCTTTTGCGCGAGCCTTTAAACCCGACACGGCCCGCGCTGGACCACGCGAGCACGTTGCCGTGCATGTCAGTGATGCTCACGATGGTGTTGTTGAACGTGGCGAGGATGTTCGCGATCCCGCTGGTGATATTTTTCGCGCCCTTGGCCTTTATGATTTTCTTGGGCGCAAGCTCATCGGTCAACAGCTCCTCGGCTGTGGGCGCGGTGGCGGCTTCGACAACCTGCGGCTCGGCGGCTGGCGCAGGTGTCTGCTTGGCCTCGGCAGCGGCGGCAGGCTTCTTGGCCTGCTGCTTCGCTTGTGCCGGGTCAGCGCCAGGTTTGGCGGCCGGTTTCTCCGGCTTCGCGCCGCCCTCTGGCTTCACCTGTTTCTTCTGCTCGGGTTGTTTTTGAGTTTCCTGAGCCATACGCAAGTGCAGAGGTCACGAATTAGTGGATGCCACGCTTGGCGTGCGGGTTCCGCACGACGCCGACCGTCTTGCGCGGCCCTTTGCGCGTGCGCGCGTTTGTACGCGTGCGCTGGCCGCGCACGGGCAAGCCACGCATATGCCGCAACCCACGATAGCATTTGATCGCCTGGAGCCGCTTCAGGTTCATGCCGATCTCGCGGCGCAAGTCGCCCTCGATCACGTATTTGCCCTCTTGAATGGCGTGCACAATTTGCGACAGTTGTTGTTCGGTAAGGTCCTTCGCACGGATGCTCGGGTCTATGTTCGCCCGGGCGAGGATTTCCTTCGCGTTGCTCGGACCGATCCCGTAAATGTACCGTAGCGCAATGTCAATGCGCTTGTTACCTGGTATTTCGACTCCAACAATTCGCGGCATACTCAATCAAGGTTCGGGTCACCGGCGCATGCGTCTGCGCGGTTCAGCCCTGGCGCTGTTTGTGCCTTACGTTCGAGCAAATGATCCGCACAACGCCTTTGCGCCGAACTACTTTGCAATGTTCACACAACCGTTTGACCGACGCTCTGACTTTCATGACTCAGTCCTCGATCAAAGCCACCAGTCGCCCGTGGGACAAATCAAAAGGCGACACTTCCAACAGCACCTTTTTGCCCGGTGCAAGCTCGGTCAAGCCTGCACGGGCCGCGCCCCAACCAATTAACTGGTGACCGTTCGGTAATTCTACCTTGCATGTGCCATTTGGCAAGGTCTGCACTACGACACCTTCAACTTTGATGGTGTGCGCTCGTGCCACGTTAATATCTCAGGCTCGCCATCGGTGACAAGCACAGTGTGCTCAAAATGCGCCGACAATGAACCATCTCGTGTAACAACTGTCCAGCCGTCATTGAGGACTTTCACAGCAGGCTGACCCGCCGTGACCATAGGCTCGATGGCCAGGGTCATGCCCGGCCGCAGCCTAGGCGACGGCTTCCCGTCAACAAAGTTCGGGACCTGCGGCTCCTCGTGCATCGCGCGCCCGACGCCGTGCCCGACGAATTCACGGACCACATTGAATCCGTGCCGCTCGACACACGTTTGAATCGCGCGCGAAATATCGGCTACGCGGTTCCCGGGCCGCGCTTGAGCTATACCCTCATACAGTGCCTGCTCTGTCACGTCCATCAAATGCTGCGCCGCCAAACTACAGCCACCGACAGCCACCGTCCGGGCTAAATCCCCTATAAACCCGCGGTAAACAACGCCCACATCCAGGCTGACAATGTCCCCGAATTCAAGCCTGCGCGACCCAGCTACGCCGTGCACTACCTCCTCGTTCACCGAAATGCAAATATGGCACGGATAGCCTTTATAACCGAGGAACGCGCTTTTGGCGCCCATCTTCTTAATCTGCTGCGCCGCGAACTCGTCTATCTGTTTGGTTGTCATCCCCGGCCGAATGTACTCGACCACTTCCTGCAACACCGCGCTAGCAATGTCGCAGGCCACGCGCATAACATCAATTTCGCGCTTGGTCTTTAAAACAATCATTACACACAAATTTCCCGGCAGTTGCACAAACCAAATGTACACGGCCGGAGCCTACAACATCCCGCTCAGAACCTGCCCCTGATCCGTCCCTTCTTGAGGAATCCGTCGTAATGGCGCATGAGCAGATGCGACTCGACCTGCCGCATCGTGTCGAGCAATACACCCACAGTGATTAACAAGCTCGTCCCACCGAAAAATTGGCCGATGTCATACGGCACCTTCATCAAATTGTAAAGGAGCGTGGGTATGATGGCTATAATCGTCAGGAATACTCCGCCCGCAAGCGTGATCCGGTGCATCGCATTGTGAAGGTAAGCGCTTGTAGCCTGGCCCGGCCGCACACCGGGTATGTACCCACCGCTCTTCTTCAGGTCATCGGCGATCTGAAGCTCGTTGAACACGGTCGCAACCCAGAAGTACGAGAAAAATATGATGAGCAGCGCGTACACTGTGAGGTAGAAAAACCCGTGCTCGGCAAACAACGCGGTCAGCTCCCGAAACACGTCCAGTTTAAACCTGCTGTACAAGGACTGGAAAATCTGACCGGGCACCATGAGTATCGCCTGCGCAAATATGATCGGCATGACACCTGGGTAATTGACACGCAGCGGTAAAAACGATGTACCGCCCGCAAACACGCGCCGACCGACCGCGCGCTGCGCGTACTGGATGGGTATCTTGCGCTGCGCTTGCGTAACTGCGATCACGCCGGCCACTACACCCACAAGCAAAACTATCAGAATAATTGCGTGCCCGAAATTCAGCGTCGCCTCCGCGCCACCAGCCGGGAAGAACGATATCTTCGTGGCCACGACAGCGTCGGGCAGCCTGGCCAAGATGCCAACCGTAATAACCAAAGACACACCGTTACCAATACCGCGCTCGCTAATCTGCTCGCCCAGCCACATCAGCAGAACGGTACCGGTGGTTAACACAATGGCTGTCTGGATACGGTACCAAAACAGGTTCTCATACAACACGAGGTTACCTTGGAAGCCGCGGAATAGTTGGCCCTCACCGGCGTGCTCCCACAGCATAGCCCAAAAATAGCCTTGCCCGAGACAAAGCAATACCGTCAGGTATCGGCCATACTGTACTAGTTTAACCCGACCGCCCTCCTCACGCGCGAGCTTGCTCAATGCCGGTATGACAGCCGTGAGCAACTGCAGAATTATCGTCGCACTGATGTACGGCATGATGCCCAGCGTGCCGATCGCGCAGTGCTCGTACGCACCCCCAGTAAAAAGGCCGTACATACCTAGCAACCCACCTGTACGCGCCCCCATGTTCCGGAAATATTCCTGCAGCGCCACACTGTCTAATCCCGGGGCTGGCACAACAGCGATTAATCGGCAGATCGCCAGCAACATCAACGTGAACAGGATACGCGACTTCAGCTCGGGTATCCTGAAACAGTTCCGGAACGTCTCGATGATGGAAGCCAGCATCTGCCGCCGTATCGGTTAGGCGCCAGCGCGCGCCTGTGACTTAATCACCTCGCACTTGCCGCCCAATGCCTCGATCTGCGCCCGCGCGCTCTCACTAAACGCATGGGCAAACACGGTAAGCTTTTTTGTAAGCTTGCCACCCCCGAGGATTTTGATGCCGTCGGCACGACCGTTGGCCAGCCCTGAAGCACGCAACAGTTGCTCGTCCACGCGCGTGCCGTCATCGAACCGGTTGAGCGCGCCAACGTTAACAGGGATATAGCGCACACCAAACCGCGCGTTGTTGAACCCGCGCTTCGGTATGCGCCGAATAAGTGGCATCTGGCCGCCCTCAAATCCTGGTCGGATCGAGCTGCCTGTACGCGCAGTCTGGCCTTTCCCGCCGCGACCGCTCGTTTTGCCATGCCCGCTGGATTCGCCCTGGCCTAGCCGTTTGCGCCGATGCTTCGCACCAGGACGCGGTTTGAGATCGTGCAAGCGCATAAAAAACTCAGCCTAGTTCGGTCTGCGCAGAAGTTCCCGTACCGGTTTGTAGCTCGCCCCGCTGCTGCTCAGAAGCCGCGGGCGTAGCCGCAACAGGAGCCTGTTGCGACTGCGGTTTCGGGCCGAGTGGTATGCCCCGGCTCCGGTAAATGTCCTCGGGCGAACGCATTTTTTGGAGCCCGAGCATGGTGGCCTTCACCACGTTAATCGGGTTGTTCGACCCGAGCGATTTGGTCAACACGTCTTTGACACCCGCAGCTTCTAGTACTGCGCGGACGCATCTGCCAGCAATAATGCCCGTGCCAGGCGAAGCCGGTCGCAACAACACACACGCACCGTCATGCCGCGCAACTACTTCGTGCGGTATTGTTGAATCCTTCAGCGCAACCTGGACCATGTTGTTCCTTGCAAGTTCGGTAGCTTTCCTAATCGCATCTGCGACCTCGCCAGCCTTGCCCAGTCCGATCCCGACCCGTCCGCGTTTATCCCCCGCCACGACCAACGCGCTGAAGTGGAACCGCCGGCCACCCTTGACAACTTTGGCCGAGCGATTGATGTAAACGACCTTTTCACTCAGCTCCTCGGACGGCGCCTGCTCGAAAACAATCTCGGGCGCCTCGGCAATCACCTCGCCGCGCCGCGCCGCGCGTGCTGCGATCCGCGCCGCGCGCGCCGCCTCTGTATCATACATTTTGCTCGGATCTGCCACGGTTCGTCCTGGGGTTAAAATTTCAGTCCTGCTTGCCGCGCCGCCTCAGCCAGCGCTGCAACCTTGCCATAATAAACCTTACCGTTCGGGCCTTCGGACCAATGGTACTTTGCTGCGCCCCGGTCAAACACGACCTCCTTTATTCCTTTCGCTAGTGCGGCCTCGGCCGCCAACTTCCCGATCAATTTCGCGCTTTCAACATTAGCCTTGAGCTTGCCGCGTAGTTCGCCCAACGCCTTGCTCAACGTGCTCACCGACGCAAGCGTCACGCCTTTGGTGTCGTCAATAAACTGCACATAAATGTGCTTGTTGGTGAAGCACACGCTCATGCGTGGGCGCGTAGGCGTGCCAATAATCTTCTTGCGCACGCGCCAGTGCCGACGTTGTGCCAACGCTCTCTTTATCTCGGGCCTCATTTTTCGCGTTCCGACCTAGACGTGACCGGCTGGTCCTAGCCTCAGCTCTATTGCACTGTCTTGCCAACCTTGCGCACTATATGCTCGCCCGCGTACCGGATGCCCTTGCCCTTGTACGGCTCGGGCGGGTACAGCGCGCGTATCTCCGCAGCAACCTGGCCGACCAGTTGTTTGTCTACTCCTTCAATTGTGATCTTGGTGTTTTCCTCGACTGTCACCTTGAGCTGGGGCGGGACCTGATAAACCACCGGGTGGGATTTCCCAAGCGACATTGTCAGGGTGTTGCCTTGCAAACTCGCCTTGAACCCGACACCGTGGATTTCAAGTTTTTTGGTGAAACCTTCGGTTACGCCCTTGACCATGTTGTTAACCAACGCGCGGCTCAACCCATGCAGCGCTTTGGCCTGCGGGTCATCGCCGTCCCGGCCAATAATTATCTTGCGGTCGTCTATTTTGATGTTGGTACGCGCAGGCAACTCCCATTCCAATGCGCCTTTGGGGCCCTGCACGCGCACCTTCCGCCCGTCTATCTGTACCTTGACGGTATCGGGAATCGGAATCGGTTTCTTTCCTATGCGCGACATATCCTACCCTGATTGGCTGCTGGGCATAAGCCCGGTTACCATACGTAACAGATCAACTCGCCGCCCAAATTTTTGCGCCGCGCCTGCGCACCGGTCATCACGCCCTCGGGCGTCGAAA
>JANWZY010000013.1 GCA_025061935.1 Verrucomicrobiia bacterium | reverse complement strand
GGTGTTTTTGCAGGCGTTTTTGCCGAGCGCTGGCTGACCGGTAGTCACAGGCTCGAGTTGGGACTGATGTACCGTCATGACTGGCCCGGCGCGGCAAGCAGTTATTTTGTCGTGCTGCGTTGCGATTTTGGCCGCGGGCGCGGCTATCGAGACCATGGCCCTCGCGAATCGCTATTCCGCGATTTGCGCAGCAGCCGTCTGCCCGCGGCCTTTAATAATGCGCTCCAGTCCGAGCCGTTTGGGAGCAGATTGCCATGAAATCGGGTGATTACAAAGGAATTACGGTGGGGATGACCGAGCTGGAAGTGCGCCTGTACGGCTCGCTGATCGAGCAGTGTGTTGCCGAGTTCAAGCTTTGGGTCGCACAGAAGCGTGAGGACCTGGACGCGGTGACCGACAACGATTGGATAGATTTCCTTAAGCTTCGGATCAGCCAGGAGTTGCGCACGCTCGAAGAGTTGCGTCAGATGCATGCGCGTTTCACACGCGCGCTGGGCGCCGCCAGGCGGGTCGAGGACAGGCGGCAGATCATCCTCGACTTCGCCCGGTACCTGGGCAGTTCGCCCATCGAGCTGCGTAAAGACGCTGCAGCGTTCGCGCGCTGGTTCGATGCCGATGCGGTGACAGACCGGTACTACCGTCGGCACGCGCGCCGGGAACAGTACATAAGCTTCCTGCTGGGGCGTTTGGGTGCGGTAGCGCAGCGTGTGTTGCGAAACCTTAATCGTGCCGACGCGCAAATGGCGTTTTGGAACGCGCTCCAGCTCGAAGCGGTTGTCAAACCGCTGCTTGTGCATGACGGCGACGTGCGCGTGTGCCTGGCCGCGTTCAAGTGTCTTGCGACGGCGCTGATGGCGCTGGCGCCGGAGCTGCAGGAGATAGCGGTGGATGACGACACGCTGCAGTACATTTACCGCTCGGCGTTGCAGCGCCAGCAGCAGGTTTGGATTCAATGCGCCGCGCTCGAGCTGCTGGTGACGTTGTCACGAGACTCGTTCGAACGCGTGCTGAAGCAGCGCCTGCTTCATCCTGTGCCGGGTGACGACATGTTTGTGCGCCGGAAAGCGGTTAAGCTGCTTGCCCAGAATTTCCATCGGCTGAGTTGGGCGCACGAACTTGTCTCGGCCGTGTTTGCGGATCCGAGTCCGTTCGTTCGCCAAGTATTGCCGCAGGCGATAATTAAGGCGCCCACCGAAACGGCAGCGCAATGGATCGAGCAATTATTGACGACCGACCCGTCGCCTCAAGTCCGCGCTGCGGCGTGGCTCGAATGGCCGGGGTTGGTCGCAGATTTGCGGTTCCGTGACCATGCATTCCACATTTTCCGCAAGCTGGCGACTCAAGAGCGAGACGAATTTGTGTTGCGTGTGATTTGCCTGGTAGCCGAGCGCTGCACCGCCACGCTCTGGAGCAAGTTCGGGCAGGTCCCGATTGAGTGGCAAACTATCGTGCGGAATGTGTTGATCACGCTGCGCTGCAGTGCCGCGAGCCTTAAGGTGCGGCGCTGGGCAAGCGAAGCGCTCGAGTCAGTCTTGGTCGAATGCGACCCGGATGCGCATGCGCTGCGTGATTGCCTTGCGGCGTTTGTTCGTTCGATTCCGCCTGGCCGCAGCCGCCGGCTCCCCCGCGCGCTGAGCGAAGGCTTGGACCCTGTGTTTTTCGGGCGCGTCTGGGCTGTAGTTTGTCGGCATGACTATGGCGTCCAACTGCGTCGGACACGGCGCGGGTACGTGGTAGCGCGTGGGAACATTTTCGGATTCAGGTGGTGGCGCTGGCTCCATGAGTTCTTGCATCCGTCACCGGACAAGCGACAGGCGTTCCCGCATACGATTGGCCGAATTTTCGACGGCCAGATGCACGTGGCTACCAATATTTTGGCCGAACTCGCGCAGACAAAGGTACCCGGTGAGCCACTTTACATCCCGGAAGAGGGCGGTTGGCGGCCGTACCTGCCGCTGCTCGACGAGTATGTGTCTGCGGTCGAGCTGGGGCACCGCGCGCAGGAGTTCCGCGTGTTCAGTACCGAGGGTGTTACAACCGTGACGCCGCCGCGCGGGCTCCGCCGGCTGTTAGCTGCAGTGAAGCTGACCTTCAAATTCCGCGAGTTCGCTGAGAAGCGTAACTGGCGCGAACACATGCCGGAGCCGCCCACGTCGTACTTGCGCGCATTGGAAAAGCTCGGGTTCAAGACCAGGTTCGAGCCATATGTCGATGCGACCGGCCGGCCGTTGCCGCCTGACCCGGCAGTCACGCGGTTTTTCCCCGCGTTTGGTGCACTGGCGCTGCTGGAGGATATCTGGGGTGTATTCGAGGAGTATTGCAAGACGCTTTACCAAAGCTCGGACAGGTTCTACGAATACTTCGTCTCGCTGTACCAGAACTCGGTGCTCGAGCTGGCTGTGTTCGTTATCATTTTTGGCCTGCTCTTCTTCGGCCTGCATCTGTATGCGAACCTCAAAGTGCGGTTCTGGCGCCGGCGCATCCCGCTTGTGGTTGGTGGTTGGGGCACGCGCGGCAAGTCCGGCACTGAGCGGCTCAAGGCGGCACTGTTCAACGCGCTCGGGTTCGGCGTTTTGTCCAAAACCACCGGCTGCGAGGCGATGGTGTTGCACGCGCACCCCTTCGGCAAATTGAAAGAAATGTTTCTGTTCAGGCCTTACGACAAAGCCACCATTTGGGAACAGGCGAATGTGGTACGGCTGGCCGGAGGGTTCAACACCGACGTGTTGTTGTGGGAATGCATGGCGTTGCGCCCCTCATACGTGCACGTGCTCCAACGCAGTTGGATGCACGACGACATCTCGACCATTACGAACACCTACCCCGACCACGAAGACCTTCAAGGCCCGGCAGGGATAAACATACCCGAGGTAATTGCGTGTTTCATCCCAACTAAATCCACACTGGTGACGAGCGAGGAGCAGATGCTACCTGTGCTGGCGGCTGAAGCAGAGCGGTGCGGCACTCGAGTGAAACCTGTGACGTGGCTGGAGGCAGGCTTGATTACCCACGATGTGCTTCAACGGTTCCCTTACGAGGAGCATCCGTATAATGTGGCGCTGGTGCTCGGACTCGCCGAAGAGTTGGGCATAGACCGCGACTTCGCCATAAAAGAGATTGCCGACCGCGTCGTGCCAGACCTGGGTGTGCTGAAAACGTTCCCTGTTGCCACCATCCGCACGCGCCGGCTCGAATTTACCAACGGCATGTCTGCGAACGAGCGGTTCGGTACGCTCAGCAACTGGGCCAGGACGGGCTTCGACCGGCAGGATTACATCAAAGAACCCGGCGTCTGGCTGACCACGGTGGTGAATAACCGCGCCGACCGCGTGCCGCGGTCCCAAGTGTTCGCGCGCATCTTGGTCAACGACATATCGGCTGACAGGCATGTCTTGATCGGGGGGAACCTAACCGGATTGCTCGGCTACATCCGCGATGCATGGAATGAGCGCGCACCGCATATCTCGCTCTGGAAAGACCCGAGCAGGCCGGACCAGGCCGAAGCGCTACGTACGCTCGAGCAGTATGCCATCCAGATGCGATTGCCTTTCAGCGATGCGCTGATCAAGACGCATCTTAAGATCATGCTTTCTGCTCAGCCCCAGATCAAAGACCCGGACGCGCTCCTCGTGTATTGGGATCAGCCGGAGGCGCTCAAGTCGCATCTGGCGCCATTGAACCTGGGTGAGATCGAGACGGGCATCCTGAACAATCTCCAGTACGAGCTTCAGATCTACCGCGAATATCAAGCGTTTGCGGAGCGAATCCGTAGCGCGACGCCCGGCCAAGCGCAAGAGCTAAACGAGCAGTTCCGGGAATTGCTCCAGAAATGGTTCAACTCGAAGATCATCGTTGTTTGGGATTACTACGCCTCAGGCGACGAAATCATTGACCTAATTGCGCGGCACACGCCGCCAGGGTTCTTGAACCGGATCATGGGTATTCAAAACATCAAGGGTACCGGCCTCGACTTCGTTTACAGATGGCTCGCCTGGGAGGCGTGTTACAAAGCGGCTGCGCCGCTGCGCGCCGAGCACGTGCGGCTGACGCCGCAGCTTATTGCGCCATTGGTCGCTTTCAACGAATTCGGCGTGTTGTGCGAAGAGTTCGTGCGCGAAACCATAACACGCCTGAAGAACTCGAACCAATACCAACCGCCACAGTTGCTCGCCGAACTTGACCGCGTGCTCGAACGCATGGACGCGGCTCTGGCAGAGATTCGCAGGAAGATCAACGCGGGTGGCAGCAGGAAGACCGGCTGGTTCGAGAGCTTTCTGCTGCGGCTTGAGGAGTTCCTCGACGCGGGTGATGCGGTGCGGCGGCGGATCCAAGCCGACCGGATTTACGAGGACTTGGTCAACGAGCGGATCAGCCGCGACCGCGCTGCAGTCGAGCTCCAGGCACTGACACAACGTCAGAAGGGTGGCTGGTTGCTTAAAAAGCTCGAGGCTAGGCGCGAACGCAAAGCGGCGGGCGTTTCGGGCGAGCAAGACAGGCCCACGCCCGAGCCGAGACTCGAGCCAGTGACCACGGCTTAGCCGCACAGGCTTTTGCGCGGGTTGAGCCGGCTTTTTGCCTACGGCGTGCTCGATTATCCGCGCCGGGCCAAGTCCGAGGTTCCGGGGCAGTGTCATTAGTGGCTGGATTCAGTCCGGCAGGCCAACGTGGCGCTGCACGACGTTCAGTCTTGATTGTCACTTCTGGAGGGTTACGTTTTGGGCCATGGGCGATGCGCCGGTACTCCAAATAGAATTGCCGGGTGTGCGGAAACTCAAGACGGGGAAGGTCCGCGAGGTGTTCGACCTTGGCGAGCAATTACTGATTGTGGCTACGGACCGCATCTCGGCTTTTGATGTTGTGCTGCCGAATGGGATCCCGCACAAAGGCGAGGTGCTCACGCAGTTGTCGCTCTTTTGGTTCAACAAGTTCAGTTCGCTTGTGCCCAACCATTTGGTTGCCAGTGGCGAGGCTATATTCGGTCATCCGGCATTGGCGGGCCTGCCGGCCGAGTTGCGGAACATGCTGGTGCGCAGGAGCATGTTGGTCAAGAAGGCGAACCCGTTACCCATCGAGTGCGTGGTGCGGGGGTACCTCGCCGGGTCCGGTTGGAAGGAATATCGTCAGAAGCAATCGGTGTGCGGGATCAAACTTCCCCCGGGTTTAGCCGAATCTGCCGAGCTGCCCGAGCCGATCTTTACCCCTGCAACGAAAGCCGAACTCGGGCACGACGAAAATATCACTTTCGAGCGCGCCGCGCAGATTGTCGGGATGAAACTGGCCGAGAAAGTGCGGGAGCTGAGCCTGAAGATTTACCGGGCCGCCCGTGATTACGCTAGGGAACGGGGCATTATTATTGCGGACACAAAGTTCGAGTTCGGGCTAGTGCAGGGCAGGCTCGTGTTGATTGACGAACTTCTTACTCCGGACTCGTCGCGGTTCTGGCCGGCCAGTCAGTACGAGCCCGGTCGGAGCCAGCCGAGCTTCGACAAGCAGTACGTGCGTGATTACCTTGAAACTTTGGCTTGGGATAAAAAACCGCCCGGACCTGCGCTGCCGCCCGAGGTAGTGGCCGAGACGAGCGCCAAGTACATCGAGGCCTACGAGCGGCTTACGGGGAACAAATTCTGAGTCGGATTGTTCCTGGGCAACACGTGTTTGCAGGCCTTGCCGCCCAAAAAGTTGGCGCGTGATTTTCGTTTGTGCGCCCGTTAATTTTCGCGCCAGGTGCAGCAACTAGTCGAGGATTTCCTCCAATACCTGCGGCATGAGCGTGGCCAGGCCGAGCATACGCAGCGGACTTATGCGGCATTGCTCGGCAGGTTCGTCGCATGGGCCAGCGCTCGGGGCATTACAGATTGGCGCCAGGTCGAATTGAAGCACCTGGTTGCATTCATCCGCGATGAACACACGCGCGCACTAGCGCGCGAGCCGAAGGACTCACCGCGCCGGCTCAGCGTCGGAACCCTCTATCTGGAAGTTGCCGCGCTGCGCGCATTTTACAAGTTCGCCGAGACCGAAAAACTGCTGCCGTTAAACGTGGCCGAACACCTGACACTCCCGCGCCGGTGGAAGCGCTTACCCAAGGCACTCGGGCATGAGGAGATCGAGCGGTTGCTTACCCCTGAGCAGCCAGAGACACCGCAGTCATTGTGCGATCAGGCAGTGCTCGAGCTGGCCTACGCCTCGGGATTGCGCCTGGCTGAGTTGCGGAGCCTCCGACTCGAACAAGTTAACCTTGAGGCCGGGTTCGTGCACGTAATCGGCAAGGGCAATAAAGAGCGGGTTGTACCCATTGGCCGGAAGGCCGTCGAAGCGCTCAGGCGTTACCTCGAGATTGGCCGACCAAAGTTGGTCCGGCCCCACTCCCCAGGAAATGTTTTCCTCACCTCGCGCGGCACCGCATTCGCGCCGAACACACTTTGGCTCAGGATCAAGCGGCGCGCGCGGCGCGCGGGCATAACGCGGAACATCACGCCGCATATGCTCAGACACAGTTTCGCTACGCACATGCTCGAGCGCGGCGCGGACCTGCGCGTGATCCAAGAATTGCTCGGGCACTCGAGCATAAGCACGACCGAGGTTTATACGCACATCGAAGGCGCGCGGTTGCGCGAGGTACACCGCAGGTTCCATCCGCGCGCGTAACGCATATGCTCACATGCTGGGTTCGTTGTGTGTGACGGGCGCCGGGGTGGTGTTGCCGGGCAGCAGGCCAAGGGTGAAGTGTCACCCGGCCTCGTGCTGTTGCTGCGCGCTGCGCCTCCGGCACTTTTGCAAGTATCTTGCGAGCGCGAGCGCGTTCCGGAACGCGCAGCCGTCGCGGTCGTTATTGAAATATGCCCATACTTCGGCAGCGCCCGCATCTGCGATCTTGCGCGCCCAAGCCTCCAGCTCGGTCGGGGCGTAATCATACGCGTACCACCGCGCCGAGCCATGGAACCGGACATACACAGCATTACTGGTTTTGACCACCTCGGCGGGCAAGCGCGGCGCACTCACCGAGCAAAAAATGGCGCCCGCGCGCTTGAACGCGTCGAATACGTCTTCAGTCCACCAGCTCGGATGCCTGAACTCGACCACGTTCCGATGCGCCGGGTCAAGTTGATCAAGCACGGCTTCCATATTGGCTTTGCTGAATTTGAAACTCGGGGGGAGTTGGAAGAGGAAACAGCCCATTTTGTCACCTAGTGTGTCTGCGATCTTGTAAAACTCGGCGATTAATTTGCGCGTGCCTTTGAACCGTTTCAGATGCGTGATGGTTTGGTTCACCTTGACGCTGTACTTAAACCCGCGCCTGGCGCGTCTGGCCCAGCCTTCAACCGTGCTCGGGCGCGGCCAGTGGTAAAACGGTGCGTTCAGCTCGACCGTCTTGAAATGCTTCTGGTAATGGTCGAACCACTGGTCTTTCTCAAGCTCGGCGGGGTAAACCACCCCTTTCCAGTGCCAGTAGTACCAGCCTGAGCAGCCAACCCATGTGCTACTCGGTTTCATTGCGCTTGATCTGGTGTGGTGTGAGCGCCACGTCGTTAAACGAGGCGGCGTCTGTGTCCGCACCGCAGCACATAGTTTGCAGCTCGCGGCAATAAGGTGCAAGCGTGGCCACAGGGCGATCCGGGCGTAGCTGCGTTTGTTAAAAACGGCATGAGACCTGGCCGTGCTTGTGCTTGGGCTGCGCTTTGACAAGCGCAGCTACGGTGGTCGGTGGCGTAGGTGCGATAGTGAAAACGCGGGGCTTGAGCTGGTTTCGGGCATTGGGGTATCCGCGCTTTGGCGAGCGCGGCTACGATGTTTTCACTTCATGCCAGCCCGAGGTGGTTCAGTACCTTGAGTGTCGAGTACGCCTTGTTCAGAGTGTAAAAGTGGATGCCGGGCACGCCGGCGCGCAGCAGCTCCGCGCATTGGCGCGTCGCGTATTCGATCCCGTATTCGGTCACAGCCGCGGTATCGTCGCCGAATTCTTGCAACTTTGCCCCCAATTCCGGCGGAATCTTCGCGCCGCACAGCTTAGTGAACCGCTCGATCTGTGACGCGCTCAAAATCGGTATGATTCCCGGCACGATTGGCACGCGCACGCCCAGCTTACCGGTCAAGTAGTCGCGGAACTCGAAAAAGTCCGCATTGTCGAAGAAAAGTTGCGTGATCACGAAATCGGCGCCGGAATCAATTTTGCGCTTCAAGTGTTGCCAATCTGTCAGCTTCCCGTCGCGGCATGCAATGTGGCCTTCTGGAAAGCCTGCCACACCGATGCAAAATTCACCGCGCGCGCGAATGAATTGTACAAGCTCGGACGCGAACTCGAACCCGCCGGGGGGCTTACGGAACTCGCTCCCGTCTGGCGGGTCGCCGCGCAGCGCCAAGATGTTTCGGCACCCGAGCGCGACTATCCGGTCGAGCAGTTGTCCAATCTCTTCCCGTGTGTGGTTTACGCATGTCAGGTGTGCCAGCACAACTAGCTCATGGTCACGGATCAGCCGCTCGACGATCATCAAGGTTTTATCGCGCGTGCTGCCGCCGGCGCCGTATGTGACCGAGCAGTAGCCGGGATTGGCCTGCTTGAGTGCCGGCACGGTTTGCTCGAGCAGTGTGCGCTCGCCTTCCGGTGTCTTGGGCGGGAAAAACTCGAACGAGACAACGACCCGCCCGGCGTGTGTCGCCGCTGCGTAAATGTCTCGAATAAGTTCCACGGGCTTGAAATGTGCCCGAACTGCGACCGAAAATCAAAACGGCATAGGCCTTAGCCCTGGCTGCCACCGCAGTTGCGAGTTTTGCAACCGGTGCGCCTCGGTAGGCCCGCCCACGCAACGGTACTGTAGCCGCGCTCGTCAAAACGCTGAGCTTGAGCTGGTTTCGTGCGTTGCGGTATCCGCGCTCTGGCGAGCGCGGCTACGGCGCGCCGATTCGGGCGCAGCAGCGTTTGTTAAAACGCGGCATGGAAACCCGGCCGTGCTTGTGCTTGGGCTGCGCTTTGACAAGCGCAGCTACGGTGGTCGTGGCGCGGCCCCGTTTGTGGAAATGCGGCACGGCGCGGTGCGGACTCTGCGAGCCATCATAGATTCAGTGGCGGGGCAGTTTGCGTTTAGCAGGGCTTGTCGGCTTGAAAAGATGGTGCGTACTGGCATTTTGAACGGGGCCGGCATACGGGTACCGTGCCGCCGATTGGGTGCAGGCGCAAAGTCAGGGTAGGGTATCCAAACCCGGCCATTGGAATAGGATCCGCAAATGACATATCGCGCATGGTTCAAATGCATTAGGGCCGATTGCGGTCAAACGTATCCGCTGGACGCTATTGTGTATAACTGCCGGAAATGCGGTGCATTGCTCGAGGTCGAGCATGACATGGCTGCATTGGCCGCTCGGACGGCTGCGGGGTGGAAGGAGTTGTTCGAGGAACGGTACCGGAGCACAGCGCTGCCTTACAGCTCCGGCGTCTGGGGCAAAAAAGAATGGGTACTGCCGGAAATCGAGGACACGAACATCGTCTCGTTGCACGAGGGCGCGACGCCTTTGCTCTGGGCCGAGCGGTTCGGCAAAGCGATCGGTCTGCCGGATGTGTGGATCAAACTATGCGGCACAACGCATACCGGTTCGTTCAAAGACCTTGGCATGACCGTCCTGGTCTCGCAGGTCAAACAAATGATGGCGCGCGGCGCACCGATCAAAGCCGTTGCTTGCGCGTCCACGGGCGATACCTCAGCAGCGCTTGCAGCGTACTGCGCGGCTGCAGGCATCCAGGCCGTGGTTTTATTGCCACGCGGTAAAATTTCAATCGCGCAGCTTATCCAACCTATTTCCAACGGCGCGCTCGTGCTATCGCTCGACACCGACTTCGACGGTTGCATGCGTCTGGTGCAGCAAATCACGCGGGACGAGACGATTTACCTGGCCAACTCGATGAACTCGTTGCGGATCGAGGGCCAGAAAACTGTCGGGATCGAAATCGTCCAGCAGTTCGGCTGGCAGGTTCCAGATGTCATTATCATACCCGGCGGGAACTTGGGGAATGTGTCTGCGCTCGGCAAAGGGCTGTTGATGCTCAAGCAGCTCGGCCTGGTTGATCGGCTCCCGCGCATCGTGGTCGCGCAGGCCGAGCGCGCGAACCCGCTGTACCGCGCATACCTGCGCAACTTCGAAACGTTCGAACCTGTCCAGGCGCAGAAAACGCTGGCCAGCGCGATCCAGATAGGCAACCCGGTCAGTTACGAAAAGGCTGTGCGCACGCTCAAACAATTCGGCGGCATAGTCGAGCAGGCGACAGAAGAGGAGCTGGCCGACGCCGCAGCACTGGGTGACCGCTGCGGCCTGTTCAATTGTCCGCATACAGGGGTGGCGCTGGCCGTGCTGATCAAACTTTTGCGTGCAGGCAAGATTGACAAGGCCGAGCGCGTGGTGGTGATTTCGACTGCGCACGGGCTGAAGTTCGTTGAAATGAAGGTTGACTATCACCAGCGCAAGCTCGAGATGCCTTGCCGGTACGCGAACGAGCCTGTCGAATTGCCCGCGCGGCTCGACGCAGTTAAAGAAGCGTTGGATAAGGCGCTGGCGTCCAGGGCCAGCGGCGCGTAGTCCGACGGCCCCACCCCAATCATAACTGCGCGTGTAACGGCGCCGGGCGAGCGAACCACAGACGGTCTTTCCGCGCGGTTTGGGAATCACGGCTGTGCTCGGATGGCTGCTGGAGCCGCGCTTGCAAAGAGCGCAGCGGGATTAGAAAGCCATCGCTTTGGCTGCTGCAGTTTCCCAACTGCGGGTAATGGCACAATCATCCAGGCGCTAGCTCCAGTGCCGGTGACGCCTTCTATTTTTGCCCAACGAGGGGCCAGGTCGGGAAGCCGGCGGTGGGTCTTTTTGCCGCAGACTGGTATGTGAAGTGGGCGGCGGGTTGGCCATCAGTTTTTCTGGTTTTTAAGATGAGGCCGAGGGTTAGCGCCAGTACCACACGCACAGCTTTGCAATATCGTCGCGCTGTGTAAGCAGCCTGACGCGCCTGCGCGCGGCACCGGAGCCGAGCTGGTCGGTGTATCCGTGGTGGTGGTCCACAATGCTGAGAGCGCGCGCCACGTGCGCAGCCGATAATTTGTCTGCAGTTTCACCTGCAGCGAGCCAACGGGCGATCCACATTGTGACTGGCAGTAGCAAGCACAGCGCGCGGAACCCGTCCACCAACGGCCAATTAAAGTACGCCGGGCCACAAAAATGCAGTCCGCGAATTTTGACCCGAAAGAACCGGGTCAGCATGGCCTCGATTTCGGGCGTAACTTGGCCCCACGGCTTTTCGACCGCACTGAATACAGCTTTAGGCAACCCCGGCCTGAACGCGGGGACCGCGCCGGAGCCGAGAGCAAACTTGAGCACCGCATTGAACATTTCGCGTCTGTGCCGGAGCGGTGTTTCCAAATCTTTGAGCGTGTCGCGGCGCGCGTATTGGAACACGAGCGTGCGAAACAGCAACCGGCCAAACGCGCTCGGCCGCTCCGACGCTTCGGGCATGCGCGGCAACTTTTGCCCAGCGCGCCGCGCCAACGCGCCCAATACTTCATCGGCATCCGAGCCTGTGATCTGATCAAACTTGGCGCGTTCGACTGCACCGAGCCAGTCCAGTGCGCGCAGGACCCGCAGTGGCAACGGCGCGTCCGTGTCGGCCAAAGTTTTGTCGAGCCGCGTCACGAACCGGAAAAAGTCTGGCCAGGTGAGCCGCGCTTTGTCCAACACTGGCGGTGGCGGCACGGTTTTGAAGTCCCCGGGCACAATGAGCCGCGCAAGCTGCTGCAACGTGCGCAGTTGCGTAGCCAGTGGCTCACCAATATTCGCCGCTGCTGCAGGGCAACTGAACCGCAGGCTCACGACGAGTTTCTCGCCCGCAGGATGGATCGCATAGGGATACACGCGGCATGCGAGCGGCTTCGCTTGCTCGCCGAACCGCGCGTGGATCAGGCACCGGCTTTCCGCGTCAAGGAAAACGCATTCTCCGGTCGGTTTGTGCCCCAGCCGGAATTTGGCCCCGTGCGGGAGAATCATCCGGTCCGGGTCAACGCCATCGGCCTTTGTCCACCTCTGGCTTTCGATGCGCTGCTTCTCCTCGGCACTAATCACCACGAGGTGGTACCCGCGGCAGCACTCGCCGCAGCTTTGGCACGTCCAATTCTGGAACTGCGGCGCTTCGATGTGAAAAGTCTTCATTCCTTCGTCTTGTCGCAGCGTCCAGGCGCGGCTTTTGTCGAGCGCCGCGCATCGTGCACGCTAAATAGCTGGTCGGAATGGTTCAAAAGCACAGGGACAGAATCAAGCCATTTGGCTGGTAGTGCGACAAATGCCGGTGAAATGGATTCCCAGTGCGATTATGTTTGGCCGGGGCCGTGGCCTGAGCCGCGGAACAACGTTTTCTGGGCGTTCGTCCTGCATTTACTTTACGGAGCCGCAACATTGGGCATTGCGCGCGTTGAGTGAGCGCGTGGTATCAAGCTGGCCGAAGCACCTGCGGCTGCAACTGCCCGGTCCGGAACCTACTCATAATTGGCCGATTTCTGGCAGCCGCGCCCTGCGCCCGACTTTGCAATTTTACGCCGGGCATGGTATTGCTGTGCACGTGAGTGAGCCGAGCCTGTTGCTGCTTATTCCGGCGCACAATGAGGAGCACCGGATCGGCAAGGTGCTGCGGAGCTACGCGGAGTATTTCAAGCAGCACTACCGGGGCCCGTTCAGGATCGTCGTCGTGCTTAACGGGTGCACGGACAACACGCTTGGTGTAGTGCAGGCAGCCGCAGCCGAGCATCCGTGCATCGGATACTTGGTTTTTCCGGAGCCGATCGGCAAGGGTGGGGCGCTGATCGAGGGACTTAGGCTCGCCGAATCGGCCGACTTGATCGGGTACGTTGACGCAGACGGCGCGACGCCGCCGCACGCATTTCTTGAATTGGTCAGGCGCATGAACGGTGCAGACTGTGTGATCGGGTCGCGGTGGTTGCCAGGGGCCATTATTGGCCAGGCGCAGTCGCGCAAGCGCAGGTTCGCCAGTCGCGTGTTCCACGCGGTCGTGCAGCTATTGTTCTGGATGAACATTCGGGACACTCAGTGCGGCGCGAAAGTGATGCGGCGCGAGGCGGTCCAAAAGATTCATCCGAGTCTGCGCATAGCCGACATGGCGTTCGACATCAATCTGCTGTACTCGCTCAAGCGGGCAGGTTTCAAAATTTTGGAGCTGCCAACCGAGTGGAACGACATTGCCGGCTCGAAAGTTGTATTGCTCCGGACCTCGCTCACAATGCTGCTTTCTGTGATCCGGCTCCGGCTGATTTACTCGCCTTTTTACCGGTGGCTCGGGCCGCTCCGGCCGCTCGAACGGTGGCTTTACCGTAAACTGCGCGCGCCGCAGCCGTTGCCGCGTCCGGACTCGACTGGTGCCGGGCGGGACAGCAACGCATAGGCCCGGGCTTTGTTGCGCGCGACGCGAACTAAGTGTGTGTGGGGGATTTTTGCTTCGCGCCCGGCGCGTGCAGCGCAGCGTCAGCGTTGGCTAGCGGAGTCGGGCTTCAGCCATGTGAATATTGCGCAAATGCCGAGCGCGGCGAACCCAAACACGATCACAGTTTGAAGCACCGTTACCATGCTCTTGTTGAATTGCGAAAGCGCTATGGCATAGCACGCAGCCAGTCCGATTAACCACGGGACGACTTTGAACCTGGCCTGGGCGAGCAGGTTGTTTACAAGCACATTGAGCAGTGCCAGAGGTATCATTGCGCCGGCGTACCACGGCAGGATTTCCATTGTGGCCGCGACGTAGTTCTCTTTGTAAACGAGCCGTACGAGCCACGGCCCGAGGGCCCAAAGCGTACCTGCGCCGAGCACAGCCAGTACAGCAGTGCACAAAAGTGTCAGCGGCATCAGGTCGGTCTTTTCAGCCTTTGCTGTGCTGTGCACAATTTTAGGGAACATGACAGCCGTCAATGGACCAATTGCCCAGACGAGTGCGCGCGAAAACGTGCCTGCAGCCACGTAATACGCGAACTGGACTGGGTCGAAGTACGCCTTCACAAACGGTGTATCGGCCGAGAAAAAAAACTGGTATGCGCCAAACCCGGCCATCAGAGGAATGATTTGCCCGAGCAGTTTTCGCCGGTCGAACGGCTCGCATGGGCTTGACCATAGCCGGCGCGTTTGCCATATGCCCACGGCCAAAGGCAGTGCGAAGCTGAGCATTATACCCGTCATGATCCCTGCTGCATAGCCGTGCAGCACGAACACAACAAATGCTGCAAACCCGAGCCGTGCTACACCCGACAGTATGTTCATCCAGCCGAGCCAGAAGAAATTTTGAGCGCCCTGGAGCACACCGCCAAACAATGGTTGCCACAAACAGCCCAGGGCGACAATTAGCGTGGGCCACAGCGCGGCTGGACTCGTCAGTTGCCAACGTTCTGCAATCGGCCCTTGGAAGGCCAACACTACCAGTGCGGCAACAAACCAGATAAGAGATGTGCCCACCCATGCAAACCTGATCATGCTTGCCAGTTGGTTGCGTCGCGCGGTGGCCAGGGCTAAGGCCGTCTGTTGCGCAAATACCATCTGCAGCGGCATGGTGGGGATAAGGATCGTAGCGGTAAGCAACGTGCCCAGTGTGCTGTATTCGGCCTCGGGGATTTTCTTCGAGAGGAAATGCACGCCCCACATGAGCGCGCCACCGGCAACGGTTGCGAACATCATCCAACCGCTCTGCCGGAAAAATGTAGCTTTGCTGTCGCCAGCGGTATCCATTGCCTGGCCGCGCTGGATTTGAGCAGTAATCCACGGTGCTGGTCAAGCCGCCTTACACATCTTTTCCCTAGTGGACGCCGGTGGTGGTACCGGCTCAATCAAAGGTAAATGCCGTTCGCCTCAGCATGCGCTTGATCGCATGCCGAACCGCAGACCTGGTTCTCGCCCGTGCTCGGAGAAAGCTTTACCGCACGGCGGAATCGGATAAGTTTAGGTTGATGCGCCCGACTCAAGATTTACGAGTTAAAGAAATCGTGCCGCTATTGACGCCGCGCGCGCTCAAGGCTGAGCTGCCCATGACCGAAGCCTCGAATGAAACAGTGGCAGCCAGCCGCGATCGCATTGCTGCGATCATACACCGGCGCGACCCGCGGTTACTGGTGGTCGTTGGACCGTGCTCGATCCACGAGTTCAACGGGGCCATCGAGTACGCACAAAAATTGAACGCGCTGCGCCAACGGTTGGCCGATCGCATGGAAATCGTGATGCGTGTGTACTTCGAGAAACCGCGCACCGCGCTGGGTTGGAAGGGGTTAATCAACGACCCGCACTTGGACGGGTCACACGACATCGAGGCGGGACTCAAGCTCGCACGAAAGCTGCTACTCGAGATCACCGCGATGGGTTTACCCACAGCCACTGAGTTCCTAGACTCGATCACGCCCCAATACATTGCCGACCTAATTAGCTGGGCCGCGATCGGCGCGCGGACAACCGAATCCCAGATACACCGTGAAATGGCAAGCGGCCTTTCTATGCCCGTCGGATTCAAAAACAGCACGGACGGTAGCCTCGACACGGCAATTAATGCGATGAAAGCGGCTCAAGCGCCGCACAGTTTCCTCGGCATTGACCAAGACGGGCTGACAAGCATCGTCCGGACCACTGGTAACCGCGATGCCCACATTATTCTGCGCGGTGGTCGGCTCCGCCCGAACTACGACCCGCAAAGTATTGCGGAAGCCGAACGCCAGCTCGAAGAAGCAGGCTTACCTAAGGTTTTAATGGTCGATTGCAGCCACGCCAACGCGGGTAAGCGACCCGAACGCCAAGAGGTGGTGTGGCAAAATGTGATTCAGCAGCGGGTCTCGGGCACGCGCTCGCTAATCGGCGCCATGCTGGAAAGCTACTTGAAGGAAGGCAACCAACCCTTCCCACGACCTGTGTCCGAGCTTGAATACGGTGTCTCGATCACTGACCCTTGCATCAGTTGGGATACCACCGAGCGGTTGCTGTTGCAGGGCTACGAAGCACTCACGCGCGCGGCGTAGTCCTACCATTTCGAGCAAAAAATGGGGTGGCATCCGGGTGGATTTTTTTATCAGCGTTTTGGCACCGCTGGTAATTGGCAGCAGCACCCAAACCGAGCAGGTCTCAAGTTGACCTTCGGTGTAAATTGCGCCATGCCCGGGCTTAAAGCACGCGCGGCCCAGCAGGATAGCTGCTTTATCAGCCGCTACGCTTGCAAGTCCGTCTCGCGCCACACACTATCGAGGCTCGCAACAGTGAATAGCACGTTTTCATTCACACCGGGCTTCAGCTCGAGTAAATGCTGGCACGAACCCACAAAACCGTTTTAACGGTTTTCGCTCTCAAGCGAAGCTGTTAAAACGACTTGCTGCTGACGATGCCTTGGACCCCCGGCTTAAGCCTGGTGCTAATGGAGTGGTATGTATGCCGTTACTGAGTTTCACAAGTTTTGACAGGCGCAGGGGGCACACGCGAATCGGTCCCTCATTTTCGCAGTTATATTGTTCAGGCATGCAGTTGGGTGCGGGAACGTTTATTTGAGACTTCTGTCGTCCCTGGCGGGACTTATTTGGATTTTTCGTTTCGTCACCCACCGTTGAGCCGTGGGATTATGGTTTGTCGCCTGACGGGCTTATGGAGCGAACTAGAAGGCCGTACGGCACGCCAGCGCTTTAGCGACCTGGCATATCCATTTTGGAAGTATGCAAACCAGAGCGGCCCAAAGTGCGAAATTTCCATGCCAAGGGCTGTATTCCGAACGAGGCATGCATCCTGCCAAAATGCACGGTGAACTTTCCGAAATGTTCCGCTCACGTATGGCCCGCTCGAAGCTCCTCGCAGCCTAGGATGTCAACAACCCCCGACCAGCCGGATGAGAGATCTGCAGTCCGGTATCAGATGTGACGCACTATACCCAAACCGGAAGCGAGGTCCAATCACGGATGACAGGCACGCATGGCGTAATGACGGACTCGACTTGTCGGTGTCTAGGCCAACCACGGGTTTTGCACATGAGCGCCAATTCAAGTGGCGCAACGGTTGTGCCGGTCGCCACACCCATCAACAGCCTGTTCACGGAGCATACTGGCGTAAACGACCGAGTTAACCCCCTTCATTCAGAAATTTTGTCCCAGGTGGGACAAAAATTTTGGAATGTGGGGGATGCGTGTCTGCTAAAAAGTCGTCATCGCGCTGTCATCTGCGTTGCGGGATTTGGTCTTTTGTACCTGCTGGTGCTCTGGTTCGCAACCCTTGCGCAGCGAGCATTCGGGTTTTTTTGCACGGCGCTGACACGATAAGCGACGGCCTGAAGGCGTGGCCGAGCGCTTTCATATAGCGTGCCTGCCAGAGCAGGAATGGGCCAGAAAAACCACGCGATGGAGGCAGGCCTAGCCAACCTTGCGGATGGTGTGCACAAATGTGTAGAAGTCCCAACAACTCGTGTTCAAACCCACAATAATGATGGGCCGCTTTTGAGTAGCGCCGGGGTTAAGCCTGGTGGACGCGTATCTAGACCGCGGAGAACAGTTTCAGCATTTTGATGAATCCAATGGAAGCTGCCGGAACAGCTTGGCGATGCCGATCTTTGGCGTTCCAGCTGGAAGCCAGGTGCTAGTTCAGTGGCAGGAAATGCGGTACGAAGTTGAGCGCCGTCACGATATAGGACACGCCATCCGGGTGCAACGGATTATCACTGGCATTTCTCTAGTGAAATTGCGGCGCTTCCCAGCCTATAGCCGTGGCGCTTCTGCGCGTGGGAGCAATAGGCTTTTTAGGCCGTATAATTCGAGCGCGAACGGTATGTACCCCCCGTACCCGAGCAGCGGCATTTCGAAAACGTGCAAGAATTGGGCGCCTGGCGTGCGGTAGATCCACTTTGGCCACGCGTAGTAATTCCATAACTCCCAGAAGAATCCGCACAGCAGCGCGCCGGTACAAAGGGCCACGACCGGGCGCCAATCCCCGTGTTCAAGCCGTCCAAGCAGATTCGGGTGTCCGAGCCAACGGTTCAGCGGGTCGAGTATCAGTGCGAGCGAGGTCCACACGAACGGGTAGAACCAACGTGGCCATTGCAGCGTTAAGACCAGCATCGCAAGCCCGAGGAAAAAGAGCGCCGCGCACAAAGTTCCTGTCGGCCTGACGCGCGGGCCGCGGGCGAACCTTTCGATCCAATTGAAACTGCGTATTAACTCCGCGCTCACGAATACAGCAGGCATTACGGTCGAAAAAGCCAGCGTCGAAAGCAGGTGCGACACAACCGGATCGAACGATTCTGTCCCGAGGTAAATCCAGTTCTGCGTCCGCTTGTTGATGAACTCGAACAACCACCATGCCGGCGCGGACAAAATGAACAGCAACACGAACTCTTTCGGCGAGCGTGTCAGAATGGAACTGCCTGTGCGCTTGCTTACCAGTGCATCAACTACGAGCGTGTACCCGAGCCATAGTGGAAAAAACAGGTACGCCGTGCGCGGCCCAGGCAACAGCCAGTTGAGTGGCCAGCAGACCGCGATCAAAGCGGCACCGAACCATCCGTGGCCCGTGCGTGCCCGCTGTGTATTCGCCGCCGGTGCAATGTTTGGCTTTGAGTTCAATTCTCGGCTGTAGTCCTGCAGCCGTTTTAATTTACCGAATCTCGTTTACCAAGAACAAGCGTGGTCCCGAAACCGGAAGCATGTTTTTCGAGTATCGCAGCGTGTCCACGATCTCTCGCGGACGCGGCCGTAAGGCAAAGCCTCTTGGTCGAGGTTGCTGCTTTCCTGCCCAGCGTTGTGGGATAGGTGCCAACTGTGCGTTAATGATTTTCCCAACCTCAGATTCGCAGCACGATTTTGCCGGACACGGTCCCAGTGTTCTTGACCGTGCTTTCCTCTTGGAGACGGTGTGCCAGAGCTGCCTCGGATAACGGAAGCACGCGGTCGATGCGAGCTTTCAGCTTGCCTGTGGCTAGCCACTCGTTGATCTGGTCCGCTGCAGCGCGGATTTGCGCGGGTGTGGCATTAAACATTGCGAACCCGATCAGAGAGCAGTCTTTGACATAGAACGGTCCGACCGGGAACGGCGGACGCGCGTCGCGCCCGGCCATGAGTATCATTTTGCCGCCGAGTCCGAGCATGCTGATGGCGCGGTCGAAGTCTGGCTGGCGCGAGTTTTCCCACCATATGTTAACCCCCTGCGGCGCAAATTGTTTCACTGCGGATTCAAGCGGATCGGTTTTATAGTTCAGGACCAGGTCTGCGCCAAGCTGTTTGCATGCCTCGAGCTTAGCCGGGCTGCCTGCTGTGGCGATCACGCGTGCGCCGAGCGCCTTGGCCATTTGTATCACACACGAGCCGACGCCGCCCGCGCCGCCATTAACAAACACCACTTCGCCCGGTTGGACTTTGGCCTTTTGGACAAGTCCGAGGTGGGCCGTAACGCCGACGAGCGAAACGGCCACGGCTTCTTCAAAGCTGACGTTGGGGGGAATAGGGTACACCCATTCTTCGTCCACAGCGGCGTACTCGGCGAATGTGCCCGGGCGGCCTGCAAAACCTTGGTTTGTGGCCCATACGCGGTCACCGGGTTTGAAACGTGTTGTGCCCGGACCGGCTTCGACCACTGTGCCCGCCAGGTCGCGGCCCAAGATGAACGGAAATGTGAGATTGGCTGGTACCATGCCACTGCGCACGTAAACGTCTATCGGATTGACGTCCACAGCGGCGACTCTGATTAGGTATTGCCCCGGCTTGGGAACAGGAAGGGGCAACTCGCCGTAGGTAATGACTTCCGGCGGCCCGATCTGGGTGATGTAAGCAGCTTTCATAAAGGAACTTTTTCTCAGAAGGCCTGTTAGTTCAAGTTTGGAGGCATGGGCGCTGGTGCAGGATGCGCATAAACACCGTTTTCGAAATGTGGCGTAGCGTGGAGCTTGGGCTTGCATGTCGTGACTTATCGGATACGTATCCAACTTATCAGCCAGGCTCCACGGAAAATTTGAGTTATTAAGCTTTGCATGACCGCCGCTCCGTTTTTTCATGCGCCTCGATTAACACCTCGCTTCTGCGGGGTGTAAAAACGCAACGATGGTAACAAGTCGTTTTAACGGCGTGGCTTGGGAGTGTAAAACCGTCGGAACTGTTTTGTAGGCCGGTGGAGGTGTTCGCCGGGGTGAAGCCTGGTGTTAATGAAAAGGCTTTACCCCCTAATGTGAGCC
>JANWZY010000139.1:289-7675 GCA_025061935.1 Verrucomicrobiia bacterium | reverse complement strand
GGCCTTCTTCAAACCAGCGCAGTACTGCGGCCACCAACATCTCGCGTTCGAGCTTTGCTGCGTCCTCGCCAAGGATTTCGAAAATCTGCTCCGGCACCTCGACTGTCACGCGTCTGGTCATGGGCGAACCTTAGCGGAATCTCGCCAGCCGGTCAAGGTGCCCATCCTCCCGCAACCCTGTATGAAAAGTCCGTGGCCGCCCGCAATTTCTTGTCGAAAGTGTCTGGCCCGGATATTTCACACTTTGGGTTGGGACGGATGTTAGCACTAGGCCTTCAGCCCGGTGGACTTGAGGTTCAATTCTAATCAGCCCCGGAACTCTTCGGACCTTCTAGCACAACTAAAGCCGCTGAGCCGGCTGTGTGGATTGGCTTTTGTCCAACCGTTGACCGACTGAAGCGCGGTGCTGATGGGATGAGTTTGAAATGTTCGGACTGGTGCGCCTCTGGTGTGCACCGGAAGACTTTGCAATGTCGAACCTAACCGGAATCTTACGTTTCGGCTTTGAGCTTCGGCTCCGGCGGAGTGTGCCTCCACCCGGCGTTTGTCGAAACCATGTGGCTTGCCCTTGCCCCGTTCAGCCCCCCTCAATTTCCGGACGCGCCTATAAATTGCTATTCGATCCTGAGCGCGTAGGCGAACTCACAGGGCCGCGTTGCCGGGAAGCTTACTGTTAACCCGCTCGCGTCCCTGAAAAACTGCAGTTTGCCCCGCGCGCCGAGCATCCGGACGCGCTTGATCGGGCCGGGCCAATACGGCGAGCCTTGCGCAAGCGCTTTTATGGTCACTTGCCCGGCTTCGGGCCAGCCGAGCACAATTGCGTAGAGCACTTTGCCGTCCTTCGATTGCGTGAACCGGATGTCTTCGGATGTAAACGGCTTCGAATACACGTCGCGCAAGCCGTCGAACTGGCCGCGCTCGACGACCTTGGTTGAGGGGCCTTCGCCGTAAATCTTCCACGGGCGCGTCTTGTAGATTGCCTCGCCATTGACGCGCAGCCACGCGCCTATGTCCGAGACGATTTTCGCAGCCTCGTCGTCAATCGAGCCGTCGCCGCGCACCGGCACGCTCAGCATCAAGTTCCCGTTTTTGCTCACAATGTCTGCGAGCATTGGAATGATTTGGGCGGCTGTCTTGTATTTACGATTGATGAAGAGGTCGCGGTCGTAGTGCCAGTGCCCGATGCAGGTGTCCGTTTGCCATGGCTGAGGCAGGATGTCTAGCGCGCGGCCGCGTTCGATGTCGTAAACCATGGCGCAGCGCTGCATTTCATTGAGGTGTTTGCCTGTGACGACCGCCTCGTTTTTGCCGTGCCATTTGATACTGGTGTTGTAAAAGTGCGCGACCAGGTGCAGTCCGACCGCGTCAGTCACGCCGTGGAATGGCAGCACCGTGTCGTCGAAGTAGATCATGTCCGGCTTGTAATCGTCCCAGAGCTGCTGCGTGCGGAGGTAAAACTTCCGCATGTACGCTTCGTCCGGCACGCTGCTGCCTTTGGCAGGGTTCCAGTCCCATACGAGCGCTTTGCCCGGCGGATGGTTCTGCGCGTACAGGTCTTGCGGGTCCAGCCCCTCCCACCATTTGCCTACGCCGTCCGCTTTCGTGAGCTTGCCGTCGTAGGGCACCCCGGCGTATTCGCCCTGCTTGTCCGCGCCTTGGGCCGGCTCGTACCACGACCACGCGTGTGAAGCGTGGACGCTGACGGCGAACCGCAAGCCGTGTTTCCGGGCCGCTTTGGCCCAAGCGGCAATGAGGTCTTTCTTCGGGCCTATGGCGACCGCGTTCCATGGCTGGTACTTCGAGTTCCAGAGGTCAAAGTTGTCGTGGTGGTTCGCCAGCGCCATGAAGTATTTCGCGCCGCAACGTTTGTAGAACGCGAGCAGTTTGTCCGGATCGAACTTTTCTGCCTTCCAAAGGTTGATGATGTCTTTGAACCCGAATTTGGACGGGTGCCCGTACGTGGCCACGTGATGTTTGTAATGCGTGTGGCCTTCGATGTACATGTTCCGCGCGTACCAGTCGCCGCGCTCGGGTTGGCACTGCGGCCCCCAGTGCGCCCAAATGCCGAACTTGGCGTCGCGGAACCATTCCGGGCAGGTGTAGTTGGTCAACGATTCCCAACTCGGCTTGAACGGGCCGGGCGCGACCGGGAACTGCAGCGGTTCGGGTGCCTGCCCCGCTGCAAGCCCAGGCTCTGTTATCATGACACAAGCGGTGATCATGCCCAAAAGAAGCGCTGGTGCTTTTTGGATCTCGATCCAACTGGGTTTCAAGCTTCGGAGCATATGTTTCATCTCTCTTGCTGTGTGGTTCCGGCCAAGGTTGTTCTCGGCACGCTAACAGATTTGACCGCTTCAACGAGCGGCTTCGTAAATTCTATCACGCGCTGCTCAAGCTCGGGCGAGCGGCCATGCCGCGCGATCTGGTTCACCACAGCGCTGCCGACGACTACAGCATCGGCCAGGGCCGCGACCGCGCGCGCCTGTTCAGGAGTCGAGATGCCGAACCCGACCGCCACCGGCAGGTCCGTGTGCGCACGGATTTTGTTTAGCATGATTGGCAGGTCGGGCGGGAGGCTGTCGCGCATGCCCGTGACACCTTCACGCGAGATGTAATAAACGAAGCCGGTGGCACGCTTTACAATCATCTCAATGCGCTGCTCGGGTGTAGTGGGCGCAACAAGGTAAATGTTGCACACGTCCGCCCGGCGCATAGCGGTTTCGACCTCGCCCGCTTCCTCCGGCGGCAAATCGAGCACGAGCAGTCCGTCCACGCCGGCTGCTGCGGCATCTGCCACGAACCGTGCCGGCCCGTACCGATGCATGAGATTGAAGTAGATGTAGAGCACGATCGGGATTTGCGAGTCGCGCCGGATCAGGCGCACGGTCTCGAGGACTTTGGCCGGGGTGGTGCCTGACGCCAAGCCGCGTTGCGCTGCGAGCTGGTTAACAAGCCCGTCTGCGAGCGGGTCACTGAACGGGACGCCGAGCTCGAGCACATCCACGCCGATCCGGTCGAACGCAAGCGCGAGCTGTCGGGTGGCCTCGAGGTCGGGGTCGCCCGCGCCAATGTACACGATCAACCCTTTCTCTTCCGCCCGCTTGAGCCGGGCGAACCGTTCAACGATACGGTTCATTTCCGCGCCAGTGTCGCGCTTCAAACTTCATGTTTCAAGCAGGTTCGCGAACCACTGCAGGCGCAACCCTTCCAGCGTCAAATCCGGAACCAGTGCAGTTAGTTCGCGCAAATTATGGCAAAGGAGGCGGGCGCAACCGCCCGTGGCAACGACCTGCAACTGTTCGGTACCGAGTTCGCGTTTGATAGCAACCAACGCTTCGTGGACTAGCCCTGTGAGCGCGTACTGCGCGCCGAGCAGCATTGCTTCTTTGGTGCTGCGCCCGATTGCGCGGCTGACTTTCCGGAACTGGACGCGTGGCAGCAGCGCGGTGCGTTCGTGCATGGCACACAGCAGCGCATCGAGTCCGGGCGCAATGATGCCTCCAACGAAGTTCCCTTGCTGGTCAACCACGTCAATTGTGACTGCTGTACCGAAATCAATGGCAACCACAGGCGCGCCGAACCTGTGCCGCGCAGCGGCTGCATTGGCGAGCCTGTCCGGGCCGATTGTGCTCGGCTTCGGGTACTCGATTCCGATGGTCCGCACAGTTCGCGCAGTTAACTCGAATACCGGCAGGATTCGCAACCGACGCAATATGCGCCGTGCAAGCACGGTAGCCTGCGGAACTACACTGCACACCGCGGCGCCATCGAGCTGCGCATCCTTGACAAACCTTTTCAGGTACGACTCGGCCCTTGCACCCGACCACACGGCGGTCGGGAATTCAGTGCGTCGCTGTACACGCGCCGCGTCGCCAAGTCCGATGTGGGTATTTGTGTTGCCAATGTCTATAAGCAAGACCATTTGTTTCGGTGCTGGTTGGTGCTCCGGGGTGTTTACCCTTCGATTGTTACGTCTCCACCAACAATGCGCTCGATATGCCCGTGTTGTGTGCGCAGTAACAATGCGCCATCTGGTGCAAGCGACTCGGCGCGACCGCGCACGAGTCGTGTGCCGATCCGAATCGCCACATGCCGGCCGAGTGTGGTGCAGCGCCGTTCCCATTCTTCGGCGACGGCGGCGAAGTCGCCGGAGCAAACCTTGGTGTAATCGGCATCGAACTCGCGCAACACACGCACAGCCAGTTCTGGTCGGTCTATCACTTGGCCGGTTTCAATCCTTAACGACGTTGCAATGCGGCGAAGCTCGGCAGGGAATTCTTTGGCGCCCACATTCACATCAATCCCGACGCCCAGGATCACGTATTTGGTTCGATCAAGCTCAGCACTCAATTCTGTAAGTACGCCGGCGAGCTTTTTGCCCCCAAGCAGGATATCGTTGGGCCACTTGATTTCCGGCGTAAGCCCCGTCTGTAGCTTGATCGCGCGCACGAGCGCAGTGGCTGCTGCAATGGTTAACTGCGTGGCTTGCTGCGGGCGCAGCGGCGGCCGCAGCAGCACCGAGAACCATAGGCCTTTGCGCGGGGGTGAAAACCATTCGCGGCCGAGCCTGCCGCGCCCGTGCGTCTGCGCCTCGGCGAACACGACCACGCCCTCGGGCACACCGTCGCGCGCGAGTTTTTCCACTACGTCGCTGGTCGAGGTCGTTTGCTCGAACACGCGGATATCGCGGCCGATAACCCGCGTTTTGCCGAGCCGCGCAAGCAGGTCATCGGCATGCAACAGGTCGGGCGCGCGCACCAGCCTGTAACCGTGTACCGGACTGGCTTCGATCTCGTAGCCGAGCCGGCGCAATTCTTCGATCCGCGCCCAGACGGCCGCGCGGCTGATGCCAAGCCGTTGGGCAAGCTCGACGCCGGACACGCCACCGGCGCCGGCTGCGCGCAGTGCCGACAAGATTTGCGCGTCGGTATTCACACCGCCCAAACAATTAACTGCACCCGGGTTAGCAAGCAACATTCAACGTGCATCCGCTTCGGCCCGAGCTGCACCGGCCGCATGAAAGCTCCGACTTGCCTCGCGCGCGCCAATTACTAATCTTGCGCCCGGCATGAGAATCTTGTCCGGCATACAACCGTCGGGTGCGCTGCACCTCGGCAATTACTTCGGCATGATGAAGCCTGCGATCGAGCTGCAGGACAAAGGCGAGGCGTTTTACTTCATTGCTGACCTGCACTCGATGACATCGCTGTTCAATGCGGATGAGCGCCGGAGGAACACGATCGAAGTCGCGCTCGATTTCCTCGCTTGCGGGCTTGACCCATCCAAAGCTGTGTTTTTCAAGCAATCCGACGTGCCAGAAGTAACAGAGTTGACATGGCTGCTTTCAACTGTGACTCCGATGGGGTTGCTCGAGCGCGGTCACAGCTATAAGGACAAGATCGCCAAGGGCATTTCCCCCAACCACGGCTTGTTTGCCTACCCGGTTCTGATGGCTGCCGACATACTGATTTACGACTCGAACATAGTGCCGGTCGGTCAGGACCAGAAACAACACCTGGAGATGACCCGTGACATAGCCGAGAAATGGAACCGGATTTATGGCGAAACTTTTGTATTGCCTGAACCACTTATCCGCGAGGAGGTGGCTGAAGTTCCCGGCATAGACGGCCAGAAGATGAGCAAAAGCTACGGTAATACCATCGAAATTTTCGGCGATGAAGCTGTGGTGCGCAAAAAAATCATGTCGATCGTCACCGACAGCCGCCCGCCGGAGGTGCCGAAACCCGATGCAGACCAAAACTTGGTCATCCGGCTTTTAAAACTGGTTGCGCCTCCCCAAGACGCGAAAGAGTACGAGGACCGGCTGCGCGCTGGCGGGCTCGGGTACGGCAAGCTCAAAGAAGCGCTGTTCGATTATTACTGGGCATACTTTGCCGAAGCCAGAAAGCGCAGAGCCGAGCTACAGAAAAACCTCGATTATGTGCATGCGGTGTTGCGTGACGGTGCGGCCAAGGCCAGGGCAGTAGCGCGCGGGGTGCTCCAGCGCGCACGCAAAGCCTGCGGAATCGAGTAAATTGCACAAAACATGGGGGTCTGGACCCAGGCGGCAAAGCCCCCAAAATCGCTGTCACCTACCGCTCTCGAACAAGCACCTGATCGCAGGTCAGGGGGAAATTTTTTGACAACGCACAGGTCGTGTGCGAGGTTCAACCGGCATGTGGCTGGGATCTCGAAAGCGGTGGTGCCGAGGCGTGCCCGGGGTTCCTTCACAATCAACAAGACAACGTTCGTAGAGGAGGCAACTAAATGAAATCACTTGAACCGACCCGCTCGCTGAAGCTTCTTGCATGCGGGCTAATCGTCGCCAGTGTGGCAAACGTGCTCCATGCGGTGGTGTTTACTGCAACACCGCAGAGATTGTACGACCTGTTCCCACGCAACACGCAGGGCGAAAACGGCATACGGTTGCAGGGGCGCGCCGGAAACACGTACTCGGACCTGCAATACACGTCAGACTACGCCTGGAAATGTCCCGGTCAGAACTGTGCATTACCATTCATAGCAAGGCTGGGCATAAGCGGCCAGATCGCAGTGTTGCCGTATGCTCAACCCGGTGTCGGCACGAACCACGGTGTGATCCGTGTTTCAAATGACGGAGGCCCCACACGCATTCGGATCCAGGGTTCGGCATTCAAAACGAGCGGCTCAGTTGCCTGGTACATCTACAAAGGCGCCACAAATTGGAATGCGCCACTGTGGCAAAGCACTAACGACGCAAGCTTCGATCTGACCGTTGCGCTTGAACCCGGCGCCGAAATTTTTTTCGCAGTGGACCCGCTGTACGATCACACCAATGACATCGCGAACTGGCAGGACATTTCATTCACGGCAGAAATGTTAGTTCCAACATCCGGTTCCGCAGCGCTTTGGAATTACTTCCCGCAAGCCGGGCAGGGCCAAAATGGCATCTGGCTGCAGCGATTGATCAAATCCACTGGGACGTACGTGGATCTCGATTGGGGGGCGGACTATTACTGGTACACCGCAGGGCGCGTCGGGCACTATTATTTGCCTTTTGTGCAGCGGACCACGGACAGGATCCTGGCAGAACCGTATGGACTTGGGCCTGGCACCGAAGAAATGGCGGTAATCAGAGTTGTCCTCGGCTTTACGGCCCAAACGATTCAAATTACCGGCACTGCATGCGCATTTAATTATGGCTCCGTGATTTATCGCATTTACAAAGGCGCCACAAACTGGTCGAACCCGCTTTGGCAGGGTACGGGCGGACCGCAGGGTGGGAGCGGCGAAACGTTCAATATTTACACGTCGTGCAACCCGGGCGACGAGCTGTTTTTTGCGGTTGACCCGAACGTGTACGATTACGACGATCACGCAGCATGGAAAGATGTCACAATCACCATG
>JANWZY010000139.1:0-269 GCA_025061935.1 Verrucomicrobiia bacterium | reverse complement strand
ATTCACAAATCTATACTGCGGTTGAGGTTGTGTGGCTAACTGTCGCCGGCAAAACATACCGCGTGCTTTACCGGACCAACATCAACCAGGAACTATGGTATCCGTTGGGGAACCCGGTCACCGGCACGGGCGGCAGCGTCTCTGTGTTCGACAGCACGCGCAGCAACCCCGCCAGGTTCTACAAGGTAATCAAGCTCGATTAAGCGTCGAAGCAATCACGTCTTCACCCCGGCGTCACATTCGTACCGTGTGCGCCGGGGAAATTTTTT
>JANWZY010000138.1 GCA_025061935.1 Verrucomicrobiia bacterium | reverse complement strand
CGACGGAACACGAATGCGCGCCAGGATTGCTCGAGTCCGATTTTCAGGTCAGCCCGATGGCGCGGCCGTCGGGCAGGATTTTGATTCGCGCAGCGGCTGGTTCTTTGGGCAGCCCGGGCATGGTCACAATGTTCCCACAGATGACCACCACAAAGCCGGCGCCTGCAGCAATGCGCAGTTCGTTGACCCTGATGTTGAATCCGCGGGGGCGGCCGCGCTTGGCCGGGTCGTCCGACAGCGACAGTGGTGTCTTGGCGATGCAGACGGGTAGTTTGTCGAACCCGTGCTTGGTAAACAGCTCGATGTCTTCGTGCACGTTGCGGTCGAACTCGACGCCGTCTGCGCCGTATAGTTTGCGCGCGATCGTCTCGATTTTCTTTTGGAGCGGCATGTCGAGCTGGTAAAGGAATTTCAGTTTCGATTTCGAGTTGCGTTCGATGGCGCGCAGGACCGCTTTGGCCAGCTCGATGGCGCCTTCGCCGCCTTTGGCGTAGTGCTCGGCTACGACGGCTTCGACGCCGAGCTTTGCACAGAACCTGACGAGGCGGCGGAGGTCTTCGGGCTTGTCGGTATCGAACCTGTTGATTGCGACGACCGGCTCAAGGCCGAAGAGCCGGATGTTTTCGATGTGTTTGGCGAGGTTGCCGAGGCCGCCGTCGGCCTTGAACCCGCCGTGGTACATGATTGCCTTGATCGAGGCGACGATCACGACCGCGTTTGGGCGCAGGCCGGCGGTGCGGCATTTGATGTGGAAAAACTTTTCTGCGCCGAGGTCGGTGCCGAACCCGGCTTCGGTGACTACGTAGTCGGCCAGCTTCAGCGCGAGCCGCGTCGCGATGGCTGTGTTGGTGCCTTGCGCAATGTTTGCAAATGGGCCGGCGTGGACGAACGCGGGCGTGCCTTCGAGGGATTGCACTAGGTTCGGGTGGATCGCGTCGCGCAGCAGCACTTGCATGGCGCCGACGGCTTTGATCGCCTCGGCCCGGACAGGTTCGCCCTTGTAGGTGAACCCGACGACGATGTTGGCCAGGCGCCGGCCGAGGTCGTGGAAGTCGCTGGCGAGACAAAGTATGGCCATGACCTCGGACGCGGGCGTGATGTTGAACCCGTCGCGGCGCGGCACGCCGTGTTTCGGCCCGCCCAGCCCGATTATGATGTCGCGCAGCGAGCGTTCGTTCAGGTCAATGACGCGCTTGAGCACGATGCGGCGCGGGTCGATCCCCAGCTCGTTGCCGTGCTGCAGGTGGTTGTCAACCATGGCGCACAGCAGGTTGTTGGCTTTTTCGACGGCGTACATGTCGCCGACGAAATGTAGGTTGATGTCCTCGGCTGGGGTGACCTGTGCGTAGCCTGCGCCTGTGCCGCCGCCTTTGATGCCGAAGTACGGGCCGAGCGACGGCTCGCGCAGGCAAAACATGGTGCGGAGGCCGAGCCTGCGTAGCGCGTCTGCGAGGCCGATGGTGGTGGTGGTTTTGCCCTCGCCTTGGGGCGTCGGCGACATAGCGGTCACAAGGATCAGCTTGCCGTCGGGTCGGTGCTGCCGCGCTTGCAATTCCTCGATTGGCACTTTGGCGATGAAGTGCCCGTGCGGCAGTATTTTGTCCGGGTCAAGCCCGACTTCGCGTGCGACCTCGTAAATCTTCCTTGGCGGCACGCCCTCGGGTAGCTTTAGTTGTGTCGGCATATGAAAGCGTGGGAAACTGTATTAGCGGCGAGGCCGAACCGCAATGCAGAAAGCGCTGGGCCGCGCCTGGCCGCGCCGGATTTGCACGCACAGGGCTGTGAACAGTTCCAATACACGTGATGCGCCGATTGCCCAAAAAAGAACCACGCGCCGGCGGGGCGGCGTCGGCCCAGCAAGCTGTGATGGGTTGGGCCGGGGCGCAGGGCGGGTGGGTTGGTCCGGTTTTTGCAGTTTGGGCTGGCGTCGTATCGAGTTAGTCGTTTATAACTTGGGTGGAACTTAACTGGGAAGCGCCGTGGCATTGCCTTTTTTGAAACCGGCATTGAAGCGGAAGGATCAGCTTGTGGCTGTTGACCTTGGCAGCCGCATGACCAAGGCTGTTTATTTGCAGGCCAAGGACGACGGCCTGTCGCTGCTCCGGTACGCAATACTCGATGCGCCGATTGCCGAGCAGGGCGTCTCGGTCGAAGTGCTGGGCGAGCACTTGCGCGCGGTCGTGGCGCAGTTGAATCCGAAGGCGAAATTAATGGCCGTGACCGCAAGCGTCAGTGACGTGGTCATTCGCACGGTCGAGATGCCGCCGGTGCCGCTGAACGAGATGCGCGCGATAATCAAGAACAATCCGAAACAGCACATGGCGCAGGAGTTGCCGGACCACACGTTCGATTGCTACATCATGACGCAGCGGTCCCAGGCCAAGCCCGGTGATAAGGACAGGGCCGGCGGGTTGACCGGGAAACTCAAGGTGCTTGTTGCGGCGGCGCGGACCCGGCTCGTGCAGGACCTGCAGGCGGCGATCAAGCATGCGGGACTGGTCCCCGATAGCGTCGTGCCGATGCTCATAACGACCATAAACGCGTTCGAGCGCGCGCAGCCGGAGGTGTTTACCAAAGAAGTAGTGGCGCTGGTGGACATCGGGTTCAAGAACTCGACGATTTGTCTGTTGCAGGAGGGTGAACTGATTCTGAGCCGCGTGGTCGGGATCGGCGGCGACAAGATCACCGAAGGCCTGGCCAACGCGCTTGGCATCTCGTACGTCGAGGCCGAAGGGATCAAAATCGGAATGCCGCAGGAGGTGGTTGATTCGCTGGAGGTGGTGGTGCGGCCGCTCGGGCGCGAGCTGCGCGCACTAATGGATTTCTTCGAGCACCAGCAGGATCAACAGGTCAGGCACGTTTTTGTGTGCGGCGCGACTGCGCGCTCGGATTGCATCCTGCAAATATTGCAAAGCGAGCTGATGGTCGAGTGCAAGCGTTGGGACCCTGTGGCGGGCTTGAAGCTCGAGCTGGCCCCGGAACAGGCCGCCGAGATCGAGCATGTGGCGCCACAGTTGGCAGGTGCAGTGGGTTGTGCACTGGCTTCGATTTGAACCATGCCTATTCGGTTAAATCTTTTGGCCGAGCAGCAGCTTGCCGAGGAGCTGCGGCGCCGTGACCCGGTCAAGCGCGCGGTGCTAGTGGGACTGGTGCTGGTAGGGCTGATGCTGCTTTGGGCGAGCTGGCTCCAGGTGGCGATCCAGCGCAAGAAACGCGAGCTGCGCGGGTTGCAATACACCATCAAAGCCCAGACGAACCTTTATCAGGAGGTGCTACTCAAACAGGAGAAGCTAAAAGACGCACATGCGCGGCTGGTCGCGCTACACCAGCTTGCTACCAATAGATTCCTCTGGGGCACCGTGCTGAACGCATTGCAACAGACCGTGGTTGACGATGTGCAGTTGATCGAGTTCAAAGGCGAACAGACATATCGTTACACCGAGGCAACCAAGCCGTCGGTGGTTTCAGGTAAAACGGTGCCGGGCAAGCCTGCCACAGCGACCGAGCAGATAGTGCTGGTGCTGCGCGCCAAGGACACCGGGCCGGGCGAGGGCGACGCGATGCTCCATTACATGGAAACGTTGGGGAACTTTCCGTATTTCCAACAGCTATTGGGTAAGGCTGCCAAGTTCCAGCTAGCCAGCCGCGAGTCGCCGCAAGAAGACCCTGAGACCGGCAGGCCGGCTGTGCGGTTCACGCTGGAATGTAGGTTGCCGGAACGGACCAGATAAAATGCTCGGCATTTCACCAGAGAAACGGAATCAGCTCGTGCTGGTCGCGGTTGTGACGCTCGCGGTGCTGGCAGGTCTGTATTACATACTGATCAACCCGCAGCGCGCAACGCTCGCCCGATTGCCAGCGGCAATTAAGAAGGCCGAGGCCGAACTTGAGAAAATGCGCCAGACCATCCGGTCCGCCCAGCAGGTCGAGGCGGAGCTGGAAGCAGCCACTGCTGTCCTGGCCGAGCTGGAGGACGAAATGGCCAAGGGCGACCTCAACGCTTGGCTATACGCCACAATCAGGTCGTTTGCGCGGAACTACAAAGTCGAGATTCCGACATTCAGCCTGGCCGAAAAAGGCCCGGTCACGCTTTTACCGGATTTCCCATATCAGCAGGTCAAAATCGGAATAGCTGGCACAGCATATTTCCACGACCTGGGCAGGTTCATCGCAGACTTCGAGAACAATTTCCCTTACATGCGTGTCCAAAACCTGAGCATCACGCGCGAGGGCGCCAGCAGCACGCGCCCGGGCGCAAGGGAAAAATTGTCTTTCAGGTGCGAAATCGTCGCGCTGATTAAACCCGGCTCGGAGTAGGTACCAAAATGAACCCGATGCACAAGACGATGTGGACCAAACTGTGGGGGGTGATCGGATCTGGGACACTCTTCGTATTGCTGGCCGCCCCTGCATTGCTGTGCGCACAGATCAGCGTGACAAACCTGGCCGAGATGCGCGCTCAGATACCCAAATCCGAATTTGACGACTCGTTACCGAACGGGCGCGACCCGTTCTTCCCGAGGTTCCAGACGGCGCCGATAGCGGCGCCCACTAATGTGGTCCGGACGGCATCCAGTTTGCTGGTAGTCAAGGGCATGTCGTGGCGCGCAAACAAGCGGCTGGTAATCATCGGCTCCGCGCTCGAGCCGGGTAAAAGCTGGTCGCTGGAAGCAGGCGATGAGCGCGAAATTGTCCTGGGCAACAGCCGGGTCAAGCTGAAATGCGACGAAATACGCGATGACGTGGTGGTGGTGTCCTTAGGCACCCCGCCGCAGAAGATCGAGCTGCCGGTGCCAAAATCCTTCTGACGCGGCCAAACGCTCAGCCGTGCCGAGAACCAAAAAGACTTGTTGCATAAAATTGGGCTTATATGCAAAATCTGCTTCGAGTTAGGACAGGGTTAAGCTGGCGATTGGGCAACGGGCCGGCTGGAGGGCGCCGCGGCCGCCACGACCCCACGCCGGAAGGCGAGTGCGCAGAGTGCAGCCAGCGCTCGCCAATGCGAATTTGGGGAACACGCAGGTTTTAGCCGAGCTCAAACTGTGACCGAACAACCACAAAAGCCATTGCAAAAATGAAAACGATAACCAGAGTCCAGATCGTAATCGGGTTGTGCGTTTCCTGCATTGTTGGCTACTGCCAGGAACCGAGCGGGGAAGCGGTGTCACCCCCGACCGGCGTCGAGGCGGCCCCACCCGCCGCTCAACGCGGTGAAGTGCTCCCACTCATCCAATACGACGAGGTGGCGCTGACAACTGTCATCGAAAGCTTGGCCAGGCAGGCCGGCATCAATTACATACTCGATTATAAAGTGCCATACGGCCAGATCGGCCCCGACGGCAAGCCGATGCCCCAACCGATCGTTACGATCCGGTGGGAGAACATCACGGCGGAGGCGGCGCTGCTAGCCGTGCTCAACAATTATGACCTGCAGCTTGTCGAGGACCCGAGGACGAAGGTCGCGCGAATCACGCGCAAGGACCCGGCCGCGCCGGACCCGCTGGTCACAAAGATCATCCAGCTCAAATACGCTTCGGCAAGTAACATGGCTGTGGCAGTGCAGTCGGTGCTCACCGACAAACGCAGCAAGGTGTTACCCGACACACGTACCAGCCAGCTCATTGTGGTCGCCACAGAGCGCGAGCAGTTCGCTGTGCAGGAACTGATTGATAAACTGGATACCCAGACGCGCCAGGTGTTAATCGAAGGCCGGATAATGGAAGTATCGCTCAACCCGAAGACCAAGAAAGGCATAGATTGGTCAAGGACACTTAATGAGCAGAGGTTTAGCTTCGGAAACGGAGTCATGTCCGGCACAACAAAAACCACGATTCCTGGTTCGGGCGGAGCAAGATATGATGAATCGACAGAGCTTACCACTATAATGGGCCTTGGGATCGGTGGCTTGTCGCTGAACACTTACAAAGGATTCACCCCAAATATCGGCTTCCTTGACGCCGATGGCGTTAATGCTGTGCTCTCTTTCCTGAACACGTACGCTGAGTCACGTGTGCTGTCGGCGCCGCGAACGGTCACGTTGGACAACGAGCCGACATTTATCGAGGTGGGCCAAATGTATCCCGTGGTGAATGTTACGCCGAGTTCCCAAATGTACGCCGGTGGCTCACAAATCAGCTACACAAACTTAACGCTGCGGCTCGAGGTCACGCCCAGCATTTCTGCAAACGACTATGTGAATCTTAAGGTCAAGCCATCGGTCTTGCGGCTCGGCCCGAAGATATCCAGCAAAGTAGCCGGGCAAGATAACATTGTTGACTCGTTCTACAAGCGCGACATGGAGACGCGCGTGCTGATTCCCAGCGGCAACACGCTAGTGCTGGGCGGATTGGTCCAGGACGAAATACAAGATGCTGCCACGAAGGTGCCCGTGCTCGGTGACATACCGCTGCTTGGGTACGCGTTCCGTAGCAAGTCGCGCGACCGGAGCAAGATGAACCTGCTGATCTTCCTCACGCCGACAATTATTAGAGACGAAGACTTCCAACCTACGACAACTGAGTTCCTAAAGACGCCGCTGCCGCCGAGCGATTCGCTTGAAGGGGACTGGTCACCGTGGGATACAACCGAACCGGTGGACTGGAGCCAGCCCGAACCGCTCAAAGCGGCGAAGAAGAAGCCGAAGTTCGACGAAAGCTTGGTCGCGCCGAAAGCGCGCTAAAACAAGCATCGACAACGGCCGAAAGGTTCATTTGTCAAACCGTTTGAATTTTTGCGAAAGCCCCCACGTAAAGTGGGGGCTTATTATCTTTCGTGGTGTGGGGGGCTGAAACTCTTGAGCCGAGGCCTGGGCGCACCTGTGCCGTGTCAAGCTCGATTCTTGGAAACACTCGAGCCAATGGGGGCTTGTTCCACCGCTACGCACCGGGTACAGATATGGGTAGCCCGCCAGACACCGCAGTGTTAAGTTCAGTCTTGCAATTTGGTTCACAGCGATGTGCCGGGTGTTCAAGCGCCGTCCCGTATAGCATTGGTTCAGTTGGCCAGGCAGTCACAGTGCCTATCACGGCGCAAGTCCAGGGTGATTACCCGGTACGCGTCATGATGCTCAACGTGACCGTGCAGCCGTTAGATGGGTCACCGGCATTG
Organism: Verrucomicrobiia bacterium; assembly: GCA_025061935.1. Classification (GTDB taxonomy): domain Bacteria; phylum Verrucomicrobiota; class Verrucomicrobiia; order Limisphaerales; family DTLC01; genus DTLC01. Next base: position 577 of record JANWZY010000138.1, on the reverse strand, counting down.
GATCAAGCCGTCCAGTTTGCGGCCAATCCCAATCTTGGCGCTCCCGCGCTCACGAGTCAGCGCGGACGGAACAACTACGCCGGCGCGTGGCTCAACAGTACTGCGGCGGGCCTGCGCGGCAGCAACGTAGTTGTTGGTGAGTTGCGGTTCGTTGTCCCGACGAACGCAAGCCAGTTCGCAGCCTACGCGATCCACTTCGAGCATGTTTCAGCCTCGCCGAACGGCATCGCGCCGTTCAGGAAACGCGTGCGGACCGGCTTGGTCACACTTGCGGACCGCTCAAGCTCGTCGTGGGGTGACGGCATCCCGGATGCGTGGCGTTTGCGGCACTTCGGCTCGATCAATAACGTGCTGAGCGCTACTACCGCGGACGCGGACGGCGACGGCCTGAACAATATGCAAGAATTCATGGCTGGGACCGATCCGAACGACTCAAGTTCGCACTTCAAGCTCATGACAGGGCGGAATCCGGCCCAGTCACAGGGTATCGTGATCAAGTGGCCGAGCGCGGTTGGCAAGCGGTATGTGGTCGAGGTCTCGCCCACAGTCTTCGGGCCGGTGTGGGTGCCGGTCGCAA
>JANWZY010000137.1 GCA_025061935.1 Verrucomicrobiia bacterium | reverse complement strand
ACCCACAGCTTCTGGTTCCGCCTTTTGCTACGGTTTAGACGTGCGTGCGGAATCGAGATGGTGCGTTGGCGTGCTCTTAGGTGCCTGAGGCGGAGGAGGATGCGTGCTTTTGAGCGGCGTGCAGGCTGTGTTTGGCCGTGTCCTAATTTTGGACTGGGTTTTTTGGTTTGTGAAGGGAGGGCCTGGGTCCGAACTGTGGCATTGTGACTGCTTGCGTTATGGCTGCCATGGAGACGATCACCGAGGTTCTGGGGAAGAGGATTCTTTTGGTGGATGACGACCCTTCGGTGCGCGAGTCGCTCAAATTAATGCTTTCGTTTGACCACCATACGGTGATCGAAGCTGCCAATGCACAGGAAGCGTTGCAACTGCTTCGAAATGCTCGGTATGACTTGGTGATAACCGACTACTTCCTTCCTGGCATGCGGGGGGACGAGCTTGCCAGACGGATTAAGGAGCTTGTGCCAGGGCAGCCGGTTTGCATTGTGACGGCATTTATCGAAAGGTTTGCCAGCACCCCCGCGTCGGCAGATGCCGTGTTGGGTAAGCCATTAAGTCTGGAAGAGATACGGCGGATTGTGGGGCTGCCAGTCAGGCGCGTGGTGCCTGCAGGTTCGCATGTGGTCGAGGATGCCAGGGGGCATGAGCATCCGTCCGATTACGACGCTGGCGTAGCGAAGGGCGAGGCCTCTGCCGATGGGTGCGTTTCGAGGAAACGTGTTTCAGTGCGGCGTTGGGGCATAAATGATTAGGCCTGGTCCGCTGTAAGAGTGAATCCGCATGCGCGCTTTGGTTTGTAGCGCATCTGTTTGACCGCTCGCGGCAGCTTTCGTCGAAACACGATGTCGGAGCCGTGTGCGGATAATTGGGTTGGGGGCTTCAAAGTTTTGCTCTTACCGCGTTCCGGCGCGGGTCGCAGGGTCTGGATAGTGCAGTGGAGCGGCTTTCAGTACGAGGCGATGAGTTTTTCCCAGATCGCGTCGTTTAGGAGCATCCTCTGGTAGAATTGGTGTTGGTCGAGCGTTGTGCGCGGGCGGTTTGGGTCTGTCGGGAATCGCAGGATGAACGTGGTTCCGCGGCCAGGCTCGCTCGATGCATCTATTGTGCCCCCGTGGTGGTACGCGATGAAGTAGCACGCCATCAGGTTGATGCCGTATTCCATTGGGCTGTCAGTGCGCAGCACGAAAGGGTCAAACAGTAGTCGTACTGCCTCTTTTGGCATGCCCGGGCCGTTGTCGCTCACTTCGATACGCACTTCTTCTGCTCCGTCGAGTTCGTCACGTGCGGCGCGGGCGGTAAGCGTGACGCGCGTGTGTGGCGGCAGGCTTACCAGCTCGTCTTTGAGCAGCAGCTCGAACAGCCGCTCGAATTTGGGCAGATCGACCTTTAGTGGTGGCAGGTCTTCGGGTATTTGGTTCACGACTTCGATACACTTTGCTCCGAGCGCGTCGCGCAGTTTGGAAACGACCCCCTCAACAACTTTCCGTACATTGACCATGTCGTTGAAATAAAATCTGGGCGGCTCGGTCGCACTCCAAAGCTCATTGAGAAGCGCGTTAATTTTGCTAATCTGCCTCTGGACATTTTGGTAGTATTCTTTCCAAAAGTCGGGGTTGCGCAGCGAGTCGAGGTCCAGGTTTTCTTCCTGCAGTTTGGCGGGTGCCAGGTCGAGGAACGTCTTTACTGCGACGAGGGCATTCCGGATATGGTGGCTCAGGCCTGCCGCGAGCAATCCGAGGCTGACCATTCGGTCGGCGATCATCATATTGCGCAGCACGGACATTTTCTCTTTGAAGAGTTGGTCACGCTCGCGTTGGACCATGAAAAATTCGAGTCCGCGTTTGAGTGTCTGTTCGAGCTGGGGCGGGTCCCACGGTTTGGTCACGTATTTGTAAATTGCACCCGTATTGACCGCCGCAATGGCCGCGTCAATGTCGGAATACGCAGTGACCAGGATGCGAATAATTTTGGGCCTGAGCTGCCGCGCGCGTTCGAGCAACCATACGCCTTTTTCGCCGGGCATGCGCTGGTCAGTCATGAGCACGCCGATTTCGTCCTTGTGCTGCTGTAGGATACTGAATCCTTCTTGTGCCGTGGTTGCAGTGAAGATGCGGAAGGTGTCTCCGAACGCGCGCCGGAAACTGGTCAAGGACTTCTCTTCGTCATCAACGTACAGCACGGCGAAGCGTTTGTAATCGTACACGGTTTCCGGCTCCAGTTGGGATGTGTTTGTCGGGCGCATATTCAGGACTTTAGTGGGAATTCGAGAGTGAATTCGCAAAAGTTGCCAGGTTCGCTTTTGACGTGTATCGCGCCGTTGAATTCGCGCATGATTCGGTAGCAGATGCTCAGTCCGAGTCCCATGCCTTCGCCTACGTCTTTAGTAGTGAAGAATGGGTCGAAGATTTTGTCCATATGCTCGGGTTTGATTCCTGGGCCGTTGTCTCGAACGCTCAACAATGCGCGTCCGGATTCGGACCACGCACGGATGGTAATGCATGGCGTGTCGCCATCGAATTGTTTGCGCTTCAGTGCGTCCAGCGAATTCTGCAGTAAGTTGACGCACACGTGGATCAACTTGTTTTTGTTCGCCCACACGGTGTGGCCTCGAGGCACGTGCTGTTCGAGTTTAACTTTGCCGCGCAATTCGTTACTGAGCAGTCTGAGCGCTACTTCGACCACTTCGGCCAGCTCGACCTGTTCGGTCGGGCCGGATTCCGGGTGCGTGAACATTCGCAGATCGGAGACGATTTTTTTGACCCTGTCCAGGCCGTCTTCGATGTCTTGGAGTATTTCGAGGTACTCGTGCTGTTGGTCGGGCTTCAGCAGATGCGTCTTGTTGCGGAGCGTATAGAGTCCTGTTATCGCGAAGTTCAGGGGATTGTTTATTTCGTGAATGATGCCTGCGCTCATTCGGCCGAGGGAAGCGAGCTTTTCTGTTTGCACCAATTGCAACTCGGTCTCTTTGAGCTGTTGAATTGTGTCTTGCAGCACCTTGTTTTGCCGCGCCAGTTCGCGTTGGAATGTGTAAGCGTCGAGGAGGTTTTTCAGGCGTACGTGCAGCTCGGTTGTCGAGAACGGCTTGGTCAAGAAATCGCTTGCGCCGGCTGAAAGCGCTGCGAGCTTGGTTTGTTCATCAGCCTTGGCGGTGAGCATGATGACTGGGATAGGCTGTGTCTGGACATTCTGCCGAATTTCGCGACACGCCTGCAGACCATCTTTTTCGGGCATCATCATATCCAGCAAGATGATGTCTGGCAGAAACTGTGCCGCTTTCTCGACTGCCTGCTGGCCGTCGGCGGCTTCCAGGACACGGTAAATTGGGCTTAGCTCGGACTTAAGGAACCGCAGCATGTCCGGTTCATCGTCGGCGATGAGCACTGTCGGGCGGCTGGCCCCATCGGTCAACGGTTCGACTGGCCGGATCGCGCCGCGCAGCGGCGCTACGGCCGGGAACAGTTCCGCACGGCGATACAGATCACTCAGCCATTCTTCCGGGCCGAGCACTGTTGTCTCGGTTTGCCCTGCGGCTTCTGTGGGTTCCGCACCACGCATTTGAGTGGCGGGCTCGGCCTCTTTGTAGGGCAAGTGGACCGTGAATGTGGTGCCTTTGCCTTCCTGGCTTTGGACTTCGACCTTGCCGCCAAGCAGCTCGGTTAACTCCTTGACGAGAGCAAGCCCGATACCGGTGCCCGGATACTTACGCTGCGCCGAGTCGTCTGCCTGCCAGAACCGGTTGAAGATAAACGGGAGGTGCTTTTCGGAAATTCCGATGCCCGTGTCTTTGACACTTAGCAACAGCGCATTTCCTTCCTTGCGAGCCGAGATTTCGACATGGCCGCCTGGTGGCGTGAATTTCAGCGCGTTGAAAATTAAGTTCAGCAGGATTTTCTCGAGTTTGTCCTTGTCGGCCAGGACGGTGCCCAGTTGGGGGGCGACCTCGACAGAGAGTTTTATTTGCTTGCCATCAGCGACCTGCCGGACTGCGCTGGCCAGGCCAGAAACGAACTCCCTGATTGGAACCGGGACAGTGTTGATTTTAATCCGGCCCGAGTCGAGGTGCACAAGGTCGAGCAGATCATTTATAAGTTTTAGGAGCCGCAGGCCGTTGGAGTGCATAGTAACGAGCAGCTCGCACACATGCGTGTCGAAAGATTTGCTGTATCTGTGGAGCAGGGTTTCGAGTGGCGCCATTAACAACGTGAGCGGTGTTCGCAGTTCATGGCTAATGTTTGCGAAGAACCGGCTTTTGATCTGGTCAAGCTCCCGTAGTTTTTGGTTGCTCGCCTCGAGCATCCGCTTGTTCTTCTCCAGTTCGTAGCGCAGGATGAATTCGCGGTGCCGCAGTTGGTTGAAGATGTAATTGCCGGTCACCACGATGACGCCTGTCAAGACAAGGAAGTAGAAATTGTTAAAAATGACCGGCATCAACCCCTCGGTGCCGCGCAGTACGCATGCCGCGAAATACATCGCGAGGACGCTTCCGACGGCAATCAACGATTCGACCATGCTCCAACGCAGGACCACGCTCACGCCCAGCAACACGAGATTCAATCCGGCGTAGTAGGGGGATGCAGGGCCTTCGGTTTCGTAGATCATCCAGGTCATGAACAGTGCAGGCAGCAGGGCCACGAGCATGCCTAGCAGCTTGTAAAGCCTGCAGCCGAGCTCGGTGTTGTACAGGTACCAAATCAGCCCGCTCAGGGCTGCGGATGCCAGCCGTACGATTGCAAATGGAAGCTGCTTATGGGGGTAAACAAAATAATCGAGAGCAATCCCCACTGGCATCAGGACGCAGACCAGCAGAGCCGCGACCTTGCCTGTGTTGATCCGCTCGAGCCGTTCGTTCGCGAGGAACGCGGCCTTGAACTCTGGATCATTCAGGTAATGCGCAAGTTCAGGCATCGTGTGGTTTCCGTAGTTCGAGGAACAGGTTTGTGCCTGTCGAGTCTGCGTAAACGCGCGTTTCGGCGCATCTTAGTTTTTCGGGTTTAAGCGCCAACAAATCGCGGGCTGACCGGTACATTAGATGCCAATCGGCTATGTGTTCCATGGTACCGCGAGACGGATTGGAGGGATCCAGGTTTGTGACGACCAGAAGGCCGTCCGGCCCCAGCCATTTGTAAAGCAACTCGATTAACCGCATGCAGACACCGTCGGAGAGGTAGTCGAACAACCCGCCGCAGTAGATGAAATCGAACTTTGGCACATCTAGCTCGCTGTTAGAGAGCCGTTCTTGCCGCAGTAGTTGTTGAACTGAGAGTTGAATTACGTTGAACTTTGTCCTGCGCCGGTGCTGGGTTTTGATTTCCCCCAGAATGTCCATGACATACCGGATGGTCTCAGGGTTAAAGTCTAAGAGCGTAAATTCGGCGTAGCTGCTCAACGGGTCTTGGGCCACGAACTGCTGGACTTCCCATGCCGGGCCGCAACCCACATTTAGGATGCTCACCTTTTGCTTTTTGGCGCTCAAAGCGCGGGCGGTTTCCTCAGCAAGTTGTTTCTTAAACCGCAACAGCCGGTTCCTATGGCCCGCTGCAGGTGGCTGCCTGAGGAACCAAGCATTGATGAGCTTCGCAAACAGCGATGCGCCCTCGTACCGGTTGAGGGCTATCATTTCCACAGTTTTGTAATCGCCGGCGTAGCCGAGTGGTTTCACAAAGGCGCGATGCAGCAGCGGCGCACACAGCACTACGGGATGCAATTGGCGCCGGGCGTAGGTATAGTGGACAGGCGCGAGGTCAGGCTCGACCTTGGCTGCGACCGCCTCGAATTTTTCAAAAAGCGCGTCAATGCATGGCAAAACCGGTTTGGCTAGCTTTTCTGCAATCAATTCTTGGTCTTTTTGGGATGCGCGGCCTGCGCCTGGCCCGAGTGCAAGTTCAAGTTGCTCGACCCACAGCCGCAGGTCGGTTAGGAAGGTGTTCATGTCAGCCACAACCGCTTTGTATTGCGGTGACACCTTGTAAAGCTTTTGCCACTCATTTAGGAACTCCTTGAACCTCTCGCCGAACCACCCATCTTTGACTGGACTGCCCGGCTGCTCGAACAGTTTCCAGCCTGCTGGTTCGAGCGTAACTTCGCAGGCCACATTCGTTCCTGCGTCCACAAGCGACCGTACCGTTCCCTGTCCCGAATAGACAACTTGGTCTTGGAGAACGATTTGTAAGTCTTGCAACAGCTCTGAGGTGCGCAGGGGACAATCAGGCGCAGCGACTTCGATTGTGACGGCGTGTTTGTCCAGCCGGAGCGGGCGCGCTTGCACAACCGTGCCGTCGCTGCTGCGGCAAATGACTTTGGTTGAAGCGGTTGTCCAGCCGTATTTGGTTGTGTTGCCTTTCATTGTCCCAAATAGCCTTGCTCCGGCCATTTCTTTACCCGACTTCGCGCTATGTATGGGCAGAACCTAAATAAACATAATCCAATTTCGTTGCGTAAAATCATCATTTCGCGCGCCAAAAGGCAAATTTGGTACGCTTTCGGGCGCCAGGCTGGCTATAAGTGGCAGTTCAGTGTCTGGGTCCTGGACGCTTAGGGTCTGATGTGTGCGGTCGGCACACGCAGTTTCCAATCCGCCCGGGCTTAGGCCTGCAAGGGTTCAACTCAAGCGATTTAGGAAAGAAAGTGTTTTTTGGGGCAGGTGTTGAATACTTGGACGCGTTTGTCTGTTTCTAGATCACAGAATTGGGTTGCCCTCAGCCGAAGTCAGAGCGGTACCCGTACCTTTTTACTCCTTTGAAAATTCCTACCTTTTAGCTCACTGCGTCTTTTTGGTTGGGCCAAGTCGAGACAAAGCCCAGCCCCCGATGCTCTTTGCCCCTAATGGCTCGTGCTTTTACAGGTAAACTCTGCCGTGGAAGTCGGAGCCTGTGATCAATACCAGTAGTAGGGTGTGCTGCTTGACGGGCAGCGGTATCTGACGAGCATTTCTTGGAACTTGCGCCAGCTTACATGGCCGTCAAGGAACAGAATATTTCCGCCTTCAGGCAATCCGCTTTTGCCCAGGTGCGGCGGCCTGTATGCGCCGCCCAAGTATGAAGGGACGTTTTCGCTCGGCACGCGGAAATTGTACGGTTGGGTATTGTTCAATGACATGTTTTCGTCAGTGACGAGTTCTGTTAACGCCGGTCTATTAGTTTCCGTCACTCGTCCGTAGAATCTACACCCGTTATAGCATTCGCCCGGGCGCGAGTTACCTGTGGGCCAGCCGCGCCGGTCGTCCGGCGTCCGTTGGATATACATTGCCATTCCTATGATCCGCCGCGGTGTACCGCTTTGAGAAGGGGGTCTAAATTCCCACCAGCGGTTGATATCGGCTTCGTTGACGCCCGCTGTCAAGCCGGGGCAGTAGAACACTTCACGTTTCGCGCCAGCATTGACTATTAAGTCGGCGAAGTCCCAAGGCAGGTCATGAGGCCAGTCTCCACTGAACTTGTCGTTTGGCACGCGTGGCAAATTTTCGTTGTTATCGCTCGCGTAAGAAAGGAGCGCGATACCTAACTGGCGGTGGTTATTAATGCATTTGATTCGGCGTGCGCGTTCCTTTGCCGCGTTCAGTGCCGGCAAAAGCAAAGCCGCAAGTATGGCAATTATTGCTATGACTACCAGCAGCTCGATCAAGGTGAACCCGCGAGCCGACTTGTTTGTGCCTTCGGTTCGGATGTGCCCGGCGTTCATGGCGTTTAGTG
>JANWZY010000136.1 GCA_025061935.1 Verrucomicrobiia bacterium | reverse complement strand
TAACGCAGGTACGGCGGCCTCTAAAGTCCAAGGCAGCCGACGAATCTGGCCCGAGTTACCCACCCCACAATTCAAAATTTTTGTCCCACCTGGGACAAAATTTTTGGAAGCGCGTTTGGCGCGCGGACCAGGTCGGGGTACAGTCCTAGGCTGTGGCCGCGCTGGAAAAGATTTTCCTAACCGCGTTGACGTCTGCGGCTATCTGGCACTGCAACGCCTGGAGGGACGGAAACGCTACTTCATCGCGGAGCTTGCAAACGAACTCGAGCTCGATCTGTTCGCCGTAAAAATCGCCAGTAGCATCAAGTAGGTACGCCTCGACCGTCCTTGTTTGTTGTGCGCTACTGACTGTGGGCCTGTAACCCACATTGACTGCGGCGGGATAGGTTCGGGCGCGTAGCCGTGCGCGCGCCGCGTAAACACCGTTGGGTGGCAACACAAGCCCTGCAGTATCGAGGTTGGCTGTGGGGAATCCGATAGTTCGGCCCAATCCTTGGCCGCGAATCACGCAGCCGGCCAGCGCATATGGCCGGCCCAATAGCCGGCCTGCTGTCGCGAAGTCGCCTTCGGAAATAGCTTTTCGAATGCGCGTGCTGCTGACCGGTTGACCGTCCACGAGTACGGGGCCGATCCCGCGCACGGCGAATCCGAGTTCTGCGCCGAGCGTTTTAAGGAGCTGTAGATTCCCACTTTGGCCGTGGCCGAAAACGAAGTCCGCACCGACGCAAATGCTGTACAATCCGCCAATGTCCGAAACCAAGTTGCGGATGAAGTCCTCGCCACGGATACGGCTGAACTCGTAATTGAATTCGATCAACCACACGTATTGGACGCCTAGCGATTCGAACGCGCGCAGTTTGTGCCACAACGGCTGTATGAGCAGCGGCGCGCGCGCCGGTGCAACCACTGTTTCCGGATGGCGATCGAATGTAATAACAAGTGCGCTCCCCCCAACTTGCCTGGCATCGGCCAGTGCATGTTGAATGATCTGCTGGTGGCCCAAATGGACACCGTCGAACATGCCGAGCGTGGCGGCGAGCTTGCCGCCACAGCACTTAAGCTCTGACGGTTTACTTACGACCTGCATCCTGCGGTATGCTGATTTACCGGTCGCGGCCGGGCCCGGCGGCACTGCGCATCAACTGCTTCGGTCTCGCCCGGCCGAAGCGTCAAACTTGATACTGCCGAACCAACTCTGCGAACGGAATAATGCGGCGCTGGAGTTCCTCCGGACTGAGCTTTAAAAGATCATCCAGCGGCACGGCATCTTCGACGCGGAACCTGCCTGAAGCCAACCGCTTTAAGGACGCCAGATGCGCGCCGCATCCGAGTTTTTGGCCCAGGTCATGCGCGAGCGTACGCACGTAGGTGCCTTTTGTACAAGCGATCTCGAAGTACCCGTACGGCTCGCAATAATCTGTGAACCGGAACCGGTAAACATGCACCAGGCGCGGCTTGCGTTCGACCTCGATGCCTTTGCGGGCGAGTTTGTACAGGGGCACACCCCCTTTTTTAATCGCCGATACCATTGGCGGCGTCTGCATGATGTCGCCGACGAACCCGGCAGCGGCCGCATTCAACTTGTCCACATCCAGGGGTGGCACAGGCGCGGTTGCGATTACCTCGCCGTCGGCGTCGTGTGTGTTTGTGGTCTCGCCGAACTTGATCGCGCCCTGGTAAACCTTGTCCTCAGCAAGCAGTTTCTCGGCAAGTTTGGTACCCTTGCCCAGCACTAGTACGAGTAATCCGGTTGCGTTCGGGTCGAGCGTGCCGCAGTGGCCCACCTTTTTGATGCCGAACCTGCGCCGGATCGCGTCCACTACGTCATGCGAGGTAGGCCCAACCGGCTTGTCCACCAACAGCGCTCCGTCGAATGGCGAGAACTGGTTCATTCGTCCGCGCTCTCGGGTTGCGTTACATGCAGACAGTTTTAACCGGTATAAGCCCGGTAAACCGGCCGCGCCGGGCTGCCGCAAATGCGGGAGGCATTGATGCCCGCCTCGGCTTTATTTGTCGCGCAGACACATTACATGGGGTGTTTGCGGCTTGGCCCCGTTATGCACCTTGGGAATCTGCCTTAGTGTCCTTGGTTTGGGTTTGCTTCGACTGTTTAGTCGCTTTGGCTGGCTTGCCAGCCTTGGCTTGCTCGGGCTCCTTGGCCGGTTTCTCCGGTTGGGCTGCCGGCTGTTTCTTCCCCTTTTCGGCAGGCTGTTTCTTTGAAGCGGTTTTTTCGTCACCCGGCTTGGCTGCGGCAGTCTGGTCCGGCGCTGCTCCGGCCTGACCTTGCGCTGGTTGCGCTGCGGCCAACGCTTGGAGTACTGATTCGGGCAATGGCGTCTCGCTTTCGACCCGGAGTTTGAGTTTGCCTTTCACCTCCGGGTGTAGGTGCAATTCGACCTCGTACTCGCCCAGCGCCCGGATCGGTTGTTCGAGGTGTATCTTTCGCTTGTCGAGCGCAATGTCGAACTGGTTCTTCAGCTCGTCTGCGATCATGCCGCTAGTCACCGCACCGAACATTTTGCCGTCTTCGCCCGTCTTGACTTTGATAATGCAAACGAGCTTCTGAAGGCTCTTCGCCAGCTCGAGCATTGTGTTAAGCTCCTGCGCTTCGCGCTCGGCACGCCGCTGCCGTAACACTTCGAGTCGTCGCTTGTTTGCAGCAGTGAGCGGGATGGCAAGCCCGCGCGGGAACAAATAGTTGCGGGCATAGCCGGCAGCCACTTTCACCTGGTCGGACTCGGCGCCCAACCCGATGATGTTACTTGTGAGAATGACGTCTATTAACTTGCCCATATCGCTTTAGGTGAAACTTGTTGCTGCTATTGTGACGTTACACATGCAAGGCCCGCTGTGTGTGCACACAGTCAAAATGGTACGTCGTCGTCCGGGGGCGGTAACGAATTCGGTTCGGCAGGCTCGGCCTGCTCAGCAAGCTCGGCAGGCTCGGCCTCGCGTGCAGGCCCGACGAACCTGAAGTTCTCACACACGACGACTAGCTTACTCCGTTTTTGACCCGTTTTTTTATCGTCCCACTGGTCAAGGCGCAGGCGCCCCTCCACAAGGATCGGGCTACCCTTTTTGACGTATTTGGCGATCCGTTCCGCGATTTGCGACCACGCCTCGATGTCAACGAATGTGGTCTCCTGCCGTGTCTCGCCCGTCTCGGTACGGAATACTCTATTGACGGCAAGCCCGAATGCGGCCACGGGCGTGCCTTTCGGTGTGTAGCGCAATTCCGGGTCGCGCGTCAGGTTCCCCATCAGAATGACCTTGTTGTAGCTCGCCATGGTTGCAGCGCGCCTGTCGGCGCGATTCAGGCCTGTGCCGGGACGGCGTCTGCAGCCGGGCGTGGCGCTGGCGCGTTAGTGAACATGACGCGGAATATTTCTTCGCGCAGCGCGAACCGGTTTCTCAGTTGGTCCAATACCTCGGGTTTGCACCTGAAGATTATGTTCACATAAAACCCGGCGGTGTGTTTCTTGGTGCGCGCGCGCGCGAACGTGCGCCTGTCCATCTTTTGCACCGTTTCTACAACGCCGCCCAAGCCGCCAATGTCGGCCACGATCTTGTCTATGGCCTCTTTGACGCCCTCGTCTTGGCCAGCAGTGTTGAGTATGAACAGTCCTTCGTACCTTCTCACGTCACAAGTTTCGATTGTGGTTTTGTCTCCAGTTCCGTAGCCTTGACCACCCAACCGTTAAATTTGCTCATGGCTTTGGAAATGCCGGATTCCAGCCAGCACTCCAACTGCTCACAAGCAGCCGTTAAAACTTTATCCAACACGACCGCCTCATCGGGCGTAAACTTTCCGAGCACATAGTCTGTGATCTCGCGCGCGCCTTGACTTCGGCCGATTCCGATGCGCAACCGCGGGAATTGGCTCGTGCCGAGGTGCGCGATCACTGACTCGAGTCCGTGATGACCGCCGCTACTGCCGTGTGGGCGCAGCCGCAACTGGCCCACGGCCAGGTCAGCGTCGTCAACCACAACCACCAGGCGCTCCAACGGTACATTGAAATATTCGACCGCCGCCTTGACAGCCACGCCGCTCGCGTTCATGAACGTTTGCGGCTTGCACAGCACGACCTGGTTTGGCCCGTACCGGGCCTTCGCGATTTCGGCGCGCAATTTGCGCGAACCGCGCCAGGCCGCGCCCCACCGCGCGGCGAGCCGGTCGGCCAAAAGAAAACCCGCATTGTGCCGGGTGCATGCGTATTCAGCCCCCGGATTGCCCAGCCCGGCAATGAGATGCACCGGCGCCATTGGCACGATAATGAACCGGACATGACACCGTCCCGCCGCGCTTGCCGGTTACTTTTTCTTCTCGGCCGCTTTTTCAGCCTGCGCTTTCTCAGCACCCGCCGCTTTATCTGCGGCCTTCGCCGCGGCTTTGGCAGCGGCTTTTTCAGCCTTCTCGGTCTGGCCCGCTTCTGCGCCCTCAGCGTCCGCGGCCTCCTTCTTCTCCTTGATCATTTCGACCTCGCCGGGCGCAGCAGCCTCAGCAGCCGCAGCAGCAGCCTCTTCTTCAGCCCGCGGCGCCGCCACCGCGACCACAGCGATGCTCTTGTCGCCCAAAATCTCGGTCCCGGGCGGCGGAGTAATATCGCCTATATGGATCGCCTGGCCGACGTTTAAGTGCGAAACGTCAAGGGTAATCACGTCCGGCAAGTCTTTGGGCAACGCACGTACGCGCAGCTTGAACACAAGGTGTTCGAGCACCCCGCCGCCGGTCTTGACACCTATGGCCTCGCCCACGGTTTCGACCGGCACGTACACCGTGACTTTCTCGGTCTCGGTGATTTCGTGCAAATCAATGTGCAGTATCCGGCCGGTCAAGGGGTGATGCTGCACTTCGCGCACCAACGCGAGCCGCTTCGGGCGCGCATCGCCCTCGACCGTCAAGTCGAGGAGCAAGTTTTCGGAAATTGTGTGTTGGACGAGTTTTTCGAAATCGTGCGCGTTGATTTCGACGTTTTGCGGAGTCGTGTTCCGGCCGTAAATCACAGCCGGGATCCGGCCGTTCCGGCGCACGCTGCGCGCGCCGCCGCGGCCTGCACGCGTACGTAGTTGGACTTTTAATGCTACTGGTTTCATTTCGCACACACCGGCGGCGTTCCATGCTCGCGGGAACCTTCAGCCCGCGCGCTTGCCGCCGAATTCAAACAGCGAAGTCACAGACAGATTATTCGAAATCCGTCTGATCGCTTCGCCCAACAGCCCGGCCACCGACAAAGTCGTTATGTTCACCCCGTCAATGGCAGGGCGCAATACACTATCAGTTGTTATCAATTCGTCAATCACTGAGTTTCGGAGCCGCTGGATGCCGACCTCGTTCAGAATGGCATGCGACACACACGCATAAATTTTCTTCGCACCCTTGCTTTTAAGCAATTCGGCTGCCGCCGTCAGTGTCCCGGCCGTCTCGGCTAGGTCGTCAACCAGCAGTACATTGCGGCCCTGCACTTCACCGATTACCGCCATTGATTCGACCTCGGTAGCACTTTTCCTGCGCTTGGCCACGATAGCAAGCCCGGCTTCCAAAACCTGCGAGTACGCGTGCGCCATCTTGATTCCACCTACGTCGGGGCTAACTACCACAAGATCGGGAATGTTCTTCTCCTTCAGGTACTGGTACATCACTGGCGCAGCGAACAGGTGGTCAACCGGTATGTCGAAAAACCCGACGATCTGTTGCGCGTGCAGGTCCATTGTGAGTATCCGATTCGCACCGGCAGCCACCAGCAGATTGGCGACCAGCTTGGCCGTTATCGGTACGCGTGGCTGGTCTTTCCGGTCCTGGCGCGCGTATCCGTAGTATGGCAGCACGGCAGTGATCCGACTCGCACTTGCGCGCCGCAGCGCATCAATCATGATAAACAGTTCCATCAAGTTATAATTCGTCGGCGGCGACGTCGGCTGCACAACGAAAACGTCCTCACCCCGGACGTTTTCCTCGATCTTCACAAATGTCTCGCCGTCCGGGAACTGCCGGATGGTGCATTTGCCAAGCTCGATCCCGATATATTGGCAAATCGCTCGTGCGAGCGGTTCGTTTGCTGTGCCACTAAATACTTTCACGACTTTTCAGGACTAATGGTTAGGTTCGGAAAAAATTTCCCAATGGCCGCTGCGAAAACCCTAAACACTTTATTACTCGAGTGCGTGCACGCAAGCCGAAACCGCCCGACCACGGTGCACCGCCGCATCTACAGTAAGCGCGTGTTTGTCCCCGGCCCAGTGCATCAGACGGTGCGGCTACGTCGTTCCCTGCGGTTCGTGCCAAAGTGCCAACCTTGCAAATGTCATTTCAGCCAGGGCGCGAGCTTTTCGTCCTCCCAAAGTGCACTTACACGCTGCCGCTCGCGTACCACCGCCACGCGGTTCCCGTTCACGAGCAACTCGGCCGGTAACGGGCGGCTGTTGTAGTTCGACGCCATGACGAACCCGTACGCACCCGCGCTCATTATTGCAAGGTAATCCCCCTGCTCAACCTTAGGCAGCACGCGGTCTTTGCAAAAGAAATCCCCGGATTCACATATCGGCCCAACCACGTCCGCACAAAATGTGGCATTGCGTTTCCGCACGACCGGCAAAATTTCGTGGTACGCATCGTACAGTGTGGGCCGGATCAGGTCGTTCATGCCCGCGTCAACAATCACGAAGTTTTTGCTGCCAATTCGTTTCACATATTCGACACGCGTCACAAGTATGCCCGCGTTGCCGACAACCAATCGGCCCGGCTCAACTATGATGCGCAGGCCAAGCGGCTTGAGCAGCGGGACCAACCGGCTCGCGTACCGCGTCGGCGTCAGCAGGTCTTTACCCGCTGGCCCCTCCCACCACCGCGGCGAGCCACTGGCCAGCGCGGACTCGTACACAATTCCCATCCCGCCGCCGACGCTGAAAAATTCGATCCCGTACTTCTCCTTAAGCGACTGAACGAGCGGCACAGTCTTGCGAACAGCTTCCTCGAACGGCTCAACCGTGGTGATTTGGGAACCGATATGCATTTGGACACCCCTCAACCGCACATGTTTGAGCTTCGCTGCGCGCGCGTACACCGATTCGATCTCTTCAAACGGGATGCCAAACTTCGTCGTGTAAGTGCCAGTGGTGATTTTGGCGTGCGTGGCCGCCGCGACATTCGGATTGACGCGCACAGCCACAGGCGCCGTTTTCCGCAGCCGCGCTGCGACCCTGTTTATCCTTTCGAGTTCAGGTTCGCTCTCGACGTTGAAGCAGTAAATCCCGCGCTTCAGCGCAAACTCGATTTCCGCCTCCGTCTTACCGACACCTGCAAACACGCATTTGCTAGGTTCGCCCCCGGCTGCCAGTACACGCTGTAATTCCCCGCCACTCACCACATCGAACCCGCTGCCCAGACTCGCCAACAGGCGTAGCACCGATAGGTTCGAATTTGCCTTGACTGAAAAGCAGATCAAGTGCTCGACCGGCGCAAGCGCGCTCTGCAGTTTCTGGTAATGCGTGACCAGCGTCGCCTGCGAGTAAACATACAACGGGGTGCCGAACCGCCGCGCCAGCGAATAAACCGACACACCCTCGCAGCAAAGTTTGTCGTTGATGTACCTGAAGTAGTGCACAGCAACAACCTACCCCTTGATTTGTGCCCGTCCCGCCGCAATACGCTAAAAACAATCCACACCGAAGTGGCCCTGAACCGCGCTCACGGCTCTGCCAATATCCGGGCGCGCT
>JANWZY010000135.1 GCA_025061935.1 Verrucomicrobiia bacterium | reverse complement strand
CTGTTCCGGACACGCAGCTCGGAGCTTGCGGTCGAGGTCGTGTTCAGGAGTTCAAGTTACAATAGTGACATCGGATACTTCGTGTTCGATCCGAGCAACCGGCCGCGCACGGCCGCAGAAGTGCTCGCAACGTTGAGCGTAACCAATTTGCTCCTTAACTCGGGCTTGATGCCTCAAAACCAGCTCGGGACGCCGCTGGTGACGAACACAGTCGGCGTACCCGCAGGAAAAGCCATAGGGTTCTTTGTCATCCCGAATGGCACGCTGGCAGACGCACTGGCCGGGCGCGTCACACCTTTGTTTACCGTGGCCGAACTCAATACAGGCCACTTCGATCACGTGCTCGGCTTTTACGATCCCGTCGCGGACAGGGTCGTTCTCGCGTTCGAGGAGAACAGCTTGGCTGCTGGCGGGCCGGAGCAGGATTTCCAAGATGTAGTGTTCGCGGTGAAACCGGTTGATCCGCTGCCGCAGACGCTCGAATGCGCTACACCATAAAACGCTTGAGATTCACAGGGGGCACACCATGAAAATCAGGATTCATAACTCGGTTTCGTGGTTTAGAGTTGGGGCTGCAATGTATGCTGCGGCCGTTGCCACTGCGCTGGCACTGGTGCCAGAGCCTGACGCGGTCGTCTATGGCGGGTTGTTCCACAGATTCAATCAGCCATTGATACCGTCTTCGCCGGGCGAAGTAAGTGTGATCGCGCAGCTTAATGGCGCGACCATCGCCAGCACAGTTGTGACCCCCGGCGCGAACTACTTCCTTTTGCGTATTCCTATGGACGACGGCATCGCGCCGCGCTTGCCGAACACGGCTAGCCCGGGCGATACACTGAGGCTGATGGTCAGCAATACCGTGACTGGCGTGGTGTTCGATACAGGGCAAATTTGCACACTACCCGCCGAACGCGGCCCGGTCATGCCCAAAGACTTGACCGTGGACGCAAATGTGGCAGGTGTCGCGCCCGACTCGAACGGAGACGGTATTCCGGACTATTGGGCCGCGTACTTCGGCTTTAGCCCGACGGCGCCTATCGCGAACGCGGACACGGATGGCGATGGCGTATCGAACTATTCAGAGTTTGTGGCCGGGACGAACCCACTGGATCCTCAAAGCCGATTCGCGCTAGGCGTCGCGCTCGGCGAGGGCGCACCGGCGAAGCTGAACCTGACATTCGGCCCTGTGAAAACGTATCGGCGCTATACAATTCTCGTCAGCGACAGCCCGGCTGGGCCTTGGACCGAGGCGGAAACGATCCAGCCGCTCTCGGGCGAGCCACAAACGTTAGCTGTCCCCATAGACGAAACTGCACCCGCCCGGTTCTTCAGGATTTTGATCCGATAATGGGTGCGTGATTCGCCGAGAGCTGCGCGCTCATGCCGCCGGCAGGCCAGGTTTACGCCATATGCCAGGCGGCGAGTTCACTTTACCCCTTCGAAAGCGCGTCGAAACAATTATGCCTCTGTGGCCGGGACCGGTCCCCTACCCTGTTTTGAGCGCACTTGCCCGAGCGGCGCTGCGATTCCCAAGCTGTGGCGCACACGGTTGACAGGAAGAGCCGCACCATGTTTGGGAAAGCATGCCCCTCGGGTCGGTGAGGGGTACGCTTCCGGTAACATTGCGCGCCTGCTTGCGCAGTACGGAGATTATTTCCGAGCGACGCAAGCAGTGTTTTTTGATGCTTGCTTTTTGGTGATGGCAGCCTGAGACTTTCCGAACTGTTATGGCTGACGAGAGGAGTTCACTGCTGACACTCGAGCTGGTTTTGGCTTGGGCCACCAAGCACAAGCAAAAATTGCTCATCGGGTTGGTAGGAGTCGGGGTCGTTGCTATAACGCTGGGTGCCTGGCGCGCACACAATATGCGCGCACGGCGAATTGCTGAGGAGGAGCTGTCTAAACTGCGCCCGACGATCTCCGCCCAGGGCGAGGTGGTGCCGGTGCCCGCGTCCGCGCTATTGCGTATCGCGGATAGTTACCCTAGGACGAAGGCAGGCGCGCGCGCCCGGTTAATGGCCGCAGGCGCGCTGTTCAACGAAGGGAGGTTTGCGGAAGCTAAGATTCAATTTGACAGGTTCATTCGTGATTATCCGCAAAGCCCGTTCCGACCGGACGCACTCTACGGTTCCGCAGCGAGCCTTGCCGCGCAAGGCAAAGCCGCAGAAGCAATACCTCTTCTGAACCAGATCGTCGAAAGATATCCTGACACCGCAGTGGCTACTCGGGCGAAGCTCACTCTGGCCAAGCTCCTGGCTGCGCAAAACCAGCTCGAACGGGCCAGGACACTTCTGGAGCAAGTCGCGCGCGCAGCGGGGGAGACAGTCCTTGGTTACCAGGCGCAATTGGCGTTGGAGCAATTGGGCATGCCCGAGACGCGCGCGGCGTCACACATGCCCCCGGACACGGGTCATGTTCGACCCGGCCCGGGGCCAGCTAGTGGCGCGAACTGACCAAGTGGCCGGAACACGATGTTCGCGCGCGGCCGCTCCGGAACGGGGGTTTTCGACCAGCATGATTTGCATTGCATCGAGTGAAGGACGTCGGGCGTTTTAGCCCCGGCTATTGTTGAGCACAATGAGACTTAGCGTCATTGGTACAGGTTACGTCGGCCTGGTCACGGGCACGTGCCTGGCTGAAGTCGGGCATAACGTCATTTGTGTCGATAACGACGAGGCCAAGATCGAGCTGCTCAAGCGCGGTGGGATGCCCATTTACGAGCCGGGCCTGGAAGAGCTTGTGAAGAAAAACACCGCTGCGGGGCGCCTCAGCTTTTCGACCAGCATAGCTGAAGGGGTGCGAAATTCCGATGTGATCTTTATCGCGGTGCCTACCCCGCCCCTGCCCGACGGTTCCGTGGACATGAGCTTCATCGAGAAAGTCACGCGCGAGATTTCCGCAGCAATGGATAGTTACAAAATTGTAGTGGACAAAAGCACGGTGCCGGTCAAGACGGGCGAAAAGGTGGCGGAGACAATTCGGCGTTTCCGCAAGGCCCAGGTTGAGTTCGACGTCGCGAGCAACCCCGAGTTTTTGCGTGAAGGCTCGGCCGTAGAAGACTTCATGCACCCGGACAGGATTGTCATCGGCGTCCAATCGCAACGGCCTGTGCCCGCGTTGAAGGAAATCTATGCCCCATTCAATGCGCCGATACTGGTGACCGATATTAACTCGGCTGAGTTGATCAAACACGCGTCCAATTCGTTCCTCGCATTAAAAATTTCATACATCAACGCGATTTCCGTCATCTGCGAGGCTACCGGTGCCAATGTGGTCGAGGTCGCGAACGGCATGGGCATGGACAAGCGCATCGGGCGCGCGTTCTTGGACGCATCGCTCGGGTTCGGCGGCAGTTGTTTCCCCAAAGACCTGAGCGCGTTTATCAAGATCGCCGAGCAGGTCGGCTACGACTTCGCGCTGCTGAAAGAGGTCCAACGCATCAATGCGATGCAAATGGACCGGTTCATCAAAAAAATCACCGATACGCTCTGGGTGGTCAAAGGCAAAACAATAGGTGTGCTTGGGCTGGCCTTCAAGAAAAACACCGATGACGTGCGCGTCTCGCCCGCAATCGAGCTTTGTCACAGGCTACAGGGCCAAGGGGCAATATTGCGTGTGCATGACCCGAAGGCTATGGAAAAAGCCCGGGCAGTGCTAAAGGACGTCACGTTCGTTGATGACATGAACGCAGTCCCGGACGGGTGCGATGCGCTGGTTATTGCAACCGAGTGGGACGAGTTTAAACAGCTCGATCTTGAACGGGCTCGAAGAACGATGGTACAGCCGATCATTTTCGATGGCCGGAACCTGTTCGACCCGGCGGAAATGGCACGGCTCGGGTTCATCTACAAAAGCATTGGCCGTTGATACCCACGCGCTTCGCCCCCAAACTCTATCATGTCATTGCATTGCTCGGCAGCGGTCTGTTCCACCTGTACGCCACGCGCCGGCTGCACCGGTACGAAATTGTGGACGTTTATGCCAAAAGCGTATGAACGAAACTGCTGAGGTCGAGGTCGCTGCAGCCATAATTTTCCACAACGGCAAAGTGCTCATCACGCAACGGTATCCCGAAGCGCACTTGGGTGGGTTGTGGGAATTCCCTGGTGGCAAGCGCAGACCGCACGAAACATTCGAACAGTGCCTAGAGCGTGAACTGCGTGAAGAACTCGGTATCGCAGTGCGCGTAGGCGGGTTGATCCAAAGCATCACGCATCGGTATCCCGAGCGCACGGTACACTTGAACTTTTACCTGTGCGAGTGGATCGGTGGCGACCCGAAACCCCTGGGGTGCAAGGATTTCGCATGGGTCGGTTGCGATGAACTTACGCAGTTCGACTTCCCCGCTGCCGATGCCGCTATTGTCAGCCTTCTTCAATCAACGCCCGAGTTTTGGAATCGCTAACGAGCTGCGCGGCTTTGCATGACTTGACGCACGCCAGCACAGGCTTCGCAGAACCGCGTCTGCGATTCAGCGCTGCTGTAAACTCGCATTTGGCACACCAATCAACCACAGACCGCAAATCCGTGCTTCGACGCTGTTTTTGCGCAAATCCAAAATGGATGAGTTGAGCACTTTACGGCACTCCTGGCTGCAGCACTCCTAGTATCCGTTTGTGTGCGGTCGCTTTGTCCTTTAGTCCGTCTCTATACTACTTGCGTAAACCCACGTAGCACTCGAGGAATCAGACTTTCTTGTGTGCGTTGTTTTTCTGACAGACTACTTTCGCCCAGTTAACGTGCGCACCGCCCGAACTGAAATACTTGCGCTGGGGGTGGACGCATTTCGTTCCGAGCATACCAATGCTCAATACGTTCCGGATCGGGCTGTTCGCCCGGCGTCATCCGGTTCCTGCGCATTTTGCAATGCATTTCACTCGGCAAAAAACCTGATTACCTAACCGCTGCACAAAAGTAAAATCCCGTTCTTGGCGGCTCTTGGCACGATCACTTTTATCTTGAGCGTATTCGCCCGGGTTCGGTTACTGCGGTTTGAGAACGGCGCCCGCCCCGAACGCCAAAACAACTCGGCTGTTTTTGACCCACGGGCATTTTGTGGGCAAGCCCGAACCCGACCCGGCGAGACGGCCTAAGTGCGTGTTGGAGGGTAGGAATTCATCAACTCTCGGGCTTCTCCAAGACGACGCAGGTTACACTGCTTTTGCGTGTTGCCGGCATTTTTGTTTTTGCGTTTAGCAACCAGAGTGTGCAAAGTTTTGGTCGAACCGAGAGCGTACTGAAATGCAGCTAAAATTCGACTGGCTAATTGTACTGGAAAATCTGAGGCGCGGTATAATGGTTACAGACGTGAATCTCGAGCCTCCGCGCGGCCCGCGGATTATATATGTGAACCGCGCGTTCCTTAAGATGACCGGGTACAGCCGCGACGAACTCATCGGCAAAACGCCCCGGATCCTGCAGGGTAAACACACCGACCGTTCGGTGCTGCAGCGGCTCAAGTCGGCATTGCAAGCGCGGCAGGTGTTTCATGGGCAGACGTGGAACTACCGGAAAAACGGCGAGCCGTTCATGATGAACTGGACCTGTTACCCGATTTACGGCGAGCGCGGCAAGCCGATCTATTTTGTATCCGAGCACGAAGATGTTACTGAACTAGAAGAGTATCGTATGAAAGAACGGCTCCTGGTGAATCCGTTCGATCCCGAGGCGAACCAATTTTTTGCCGTGTTGCGCGAGCACCGCGAAAGCAAAGCGCGCCGGCACCATCCATAGGTTGGTCAGACCTGCCGCCCATTTGCTTGTTCGTGGTTTTGCGCATGGTGTCGTGATTGAGCCCTCGGGGTCGAGGGCCAAACTTGCTACCATGTTTTTTGTAATCGTACTATTGCTTTTTGGTGGTGTGCTATGGGCTTGTGTTAACCCGTGCGTTGACCGCGCTTGCTTCAGAAACGGCGCGTGGCAAGTGGAAGGAACTTGGTCTCAACTAACAGATTCTGTGCTGGTTTGATGGAAAGGTACATGCGAGCTATACTTGCTTTCCAAAGCATGGTAATCGGCCGCAGCGCTAGAGTTTGCGCTGGCCACTCCAGGTACCTGGCCTAAAAAGTTACACATTGCAGGCTTGTTCCTGGGTATATTGCTCATTGCACGGCTAAGGCCATTTTTGTCGAGATGCATCCGCTATTGGGGGCGGGTAAGTAATTTCGTTGCAGTGCTTCCTGTCAACTCAGTTTCCTCAGAGTTGGGGTAATGACACACTATTTCTTTGCTCCCAACAGTTCGTTTACTTTGGCCATGACTTGGAAGGCGTCGGCGACGTAGAGCACGTCGGCCTTGCCGCGCGCCCAGCCGCAGTTTGGATCGAGATTGATCGCGCGGCGTTCGGCGATAAAGCGCCAGCCGATCGTGTGTGGTTCCTCGCCGTGACAGCAAGTGGCCAAGCCTTTGGGGTGGCGCGGGGTCGAACCAGTTTGGCCGATCTGGTTCAAGTGCGACAGGAACGACAGCACTGGTTGGCCTTCGGCACCGAGATCTACCAGAGATTTGGTACTGCCCAAGGACGCGCCAGTGAGATTGAGGAACTCCAAGATGAGTTTTTCTGCTTCTTCCAGGTGGACTTTGCCGTCGGCCTGTTTTTTGGTCCAACCCGCGCCGGCAACGAAAAGCAGCTCTGCATCCGGCCGGATCGTCTGCAGCTCGGTTCCGGCTGTGCGCGGTTCGCGCACGCCTAGGACAGTGGTACGTTTGCATGAATCGGGAAGGTTGACCGTAACCATCTCGACATGGGCCGTGCCTGGGCCGCACTCGCAGGGCGCTTGGCTGCCAGGATCAACCAGGATGAACCACGGCCGGTGCGTGCGGGTTAGCGCGGCTTCCATGCGCTGGCGGTAGTACCACCGGCGTATGACCGGCTTCCCTTCGGCGTCGTCCACGGCTGTGACATGTGTATCTGCGCGGCCGCCGAGCCGATGCGCAACACCAGGCAATACGCGGTTCCAGCGCGTGGTCGCAGGGGCGACGATGATCGTGGCTTGGGCTGCTTTGCAGATGGCTTCGGCAGCGGCCGCGTCGGTTGAGTAACGTGCATGTGCAAAGTCTGGCCCGGCCACACCGAAAAACTTTGTAGCCGGGCAGCCGGCGATGGAATTTGCCGCGGCTTGAACAGTTTCGCCGACCAGGCCGACGACAAGATTTGAACCCGCGATGGCTTTGTTCAGTGTTCGAGCCGCGCGCAACGCTTCGCCTGCGGATTTGGCCAGTGAACCATCAGGCTCTGTATGAACCAACAGAAGAATGTTTTCCATATTGGTACTCTTACAATTTTTCCGGGTGGCGCGTTACGCGAGCTTGTTCTTTTGTGTCTCGCGCCAGCCACCTCTCCCCTGCTCTGGTAGTTCGGGATTGAGGATCAAGGTTTTGGCGATTTGAGTTATTTTTTGATCCACTCGACAATTTCCTTGGCGATTTCTTCGGGTGACTTGTCCTTTACTACGCGCGTTTCGCGCTGCTGCTTGGGCAGCGTGACACTGACGAATGTCAAGCCTTCACCGGGCAGTTTTACCGGCTTGGCCTTTTGCAGTGCTGGCATAACCGTCCGCATGTTGAGCATGCCGAGCTGCGGGTTGTTCTTCGGCTCGGGCAGGTTGCCGGTCGCCCACCCGATCACAGCCGGCGGCCCGGCGCACTTTGAGACCTGATGTTTGCCGCCCTCGATGCGCTCCAGCACCTCGAACGACCCGTCGGCATTTGCTTTAAACTCGTCCACCCCTTGGAATTGGTCGATTATCCCGAGCCGTTCCCCGACT
>JANWZY010000134.1 GCA_025061935.1 Verrucomicrobiia bacterium | reverse complement strand
TGTTGCCCGGCCTGTTTCGCGCGGTCGAGCTGCGCGCGGAGCTGCTGCAAGCGTTCCTTAATCTTCTTTTCGTAGCCCTGGTCAGTCGGCTCGTAATAATGTCTCACTGCGCCGAGGTAGTCCTGAGCAACGAAATGGCCCGGGTGGCTGTGCGCGTATTCGTAGCCGACGCCGTGTCCGAGCTGTTCGGCGCCCTTGTAATTCGCGTCACGCAAATGTTTGGGTACGGGCAATGTGCGTGATTCTTGCACATCTGCCAGCGCGGCTTCGATAGCCATGTATGCGCTGTTGCTTTTCGGCGCGGTAGCGACGTACACGGTCGCCTCGGCCAGCGGGATGCGCGCCTCGGGCCAGCCGACGAATTCGGCCGCCTGCTGCGCAGCCGTCGCAAGTACAAGTGCCATCGGATCAGCCAGCCCGACATCTTCGGCGGCGCAAATCATGAGCCGGCGCGCGATGAACCGCGGGTCTTCTCCTGCATGGATCATTTTCGCAAGCCAGTACAGAGCCGCGTCCGGGTCGCTCCCACGCATTGACTTGATGTACGCCGAGATAGTGTCGTAGTGCCCGTCTTCGTCGTGGTCATACACGACCGCTTTCTTTTGAATGCTTTGCTCGGCGGTGGCCAGGTCGATATGGATCACGCCATGCTTGTCCGGCGCGGTCGTCAGGGCCGCAATTTCGAGCGCATTAAGCGCCTTGCGCGCGTCGCCGTCGGATAGCCTCGCCAGGTGGCGCAGTGCGGCCTCGTCCGCTTTGATATTCATGTGCCCGAGTCCGCGCTCAGCGTCTGTGAGTGCGCGGCGCAACAGTATTAAAATTTCATCTTCGCTCAGCGGGTGCAGCTCGAAGATTTGTGAGCGCGAGACCAGTGGCGCATTGACGAAGAAGAACGGGTTATGCGTGGTGGCGCCGATCAGTCGCACGGTGCCGTTTTCGACGTCTGGCAACAGCACATCCTGCTGCGCTTTGTTGAACCTGTGGATTTCATCAATGAAAAGGATGGTGGGCTGACCGGTATTTTTGAGACGGTTGGCCGCAGCGGCCAGCACTTGCCGCAGCTCGGCCACATTCGATTCCACACCGCTGAGCCTGACGAACTTGCTCCGCGTCTGCCGCGCTATGATTTGGGCCAGCGAAGTTTTGCCCGTGCCCGGCGGCCCGAAAAAAATCAGGGATTGAATCCGGTCCGCCTCGATCGCCCGCCGCAGCAATTGTCCCGGCCCCAAAATGTGCGTTTGGCCGACGAATTCGCTCAGGTCGCGCGGGCGCATTCGCGTAGCCAGCGGCTGGTGCCGAGCCGCCGCCTCGGCAGCAAAATCTGGTCGCTCCTGCTCGGGCTGCTGCCCAAATAGGTCATCGGGCGGCATGCCTAAAAATTAGCTACGGCTGCTAAACTATGGAAGTTCAAACTCCGCATGCGGCCTGCACACCGCTGCCCACATACGCGCGGGTCCGTTTGTTAGGCCCAAAAAAAATTACCCCGCCGATATGCCGTGTGGCGACTGTTCCTTTGAACACCTCAACAACTTTTGGGCGGGCTCCGAGGCTTTCGACTTCCGGCCAAGCCGCAACGGCTACCGGCATGTCGGCCACCCCGCGAGCTTAGGCCCCTTGACCATTTCTTACCGTTCAAGGACTTAGTTGCCTTTACACGGGCATGGCAGGGTAAATCCTTTCGCGTACATGTTCCAAAGAACGGTTCGCTCAGGGTTCATTCCCGGAGCCACTGTCCGGTGCTTAGCTTGCACAAGCCAGCCGTGAATTCAAGTTAAATTTTTGCGCCAAAAATTTTTCACCAACTTACACATAGCTTGTCGCGTGCCGAACTGGCCAAGTTCGGAAAAATTTTTCGCGCCCGAGTCGAAACCTTTCCAATTCATCCGTTTCGGGCACAACACAATCCCGAGCTTGTTCGTCATTTTCAGTTGCCACCGCCAATCGAACCGCCGGGCAATTCTCGTGCAACCTAGAACGCCTTTTGTTTTTTGCGTTTAATTAGAACCGGCACCAGCGGCTTAAGCAGTTACAGCTCACGCAAATTTTCACCAGCTCGGAACCTGGCGTTGATGGAATGACCTTAGGGCGGACGCAGTCGCGCATTTGTTGGTTCCCACCCCCTAGCAGCACTCCGCTTCGTCCTGAAATCCGCCTGCCGTATTTTGCTTATCAAATGGGACTGTATGCGCCGTGTGCGTGCGCGTTTCACCAAGATGTGTGCCGCGCGTCAAATCCGAGCCGTTGTTTATGCATGCCTTCCCAGGTCAGGTTCCGCCGCCGGTATATCCGAGCCACCTTTTGACACGTCGGGCTACGGTCCGTTGCCATGCCGGGCCTTCCATGTGCCCGAACCCGAGCGCCTCGGAACCGGCAGAGTCTATGCCCTGATTCATGCGGCGTGTGAACTAGCGGTGGCGACGGAATGGGCCAGCCTAGAAACCATAGCACGGGCCTGGGGCGTCAGATCATAGCCCACCACGTTAGGTAAAAGGAGTGTGTCGAGTCACCATCCGAGCCCTGGACAGGACGGTGGCGAGACGGCGCAGACATAGCAGCATCCTTGTTACTTTGCTCCGTGGTACATTTAACCCCGAATGAGCACCTTGCCACACCGGCCAGCAACAGTTGATGTGAGTGCATCCACATCCCAAGCGAACAGACTAAATCGTCGGCGCCCAGCGGTCTAAACACCACAAATGCGGCACCCGTCCGGAGTAGGATCGGTCCATTTGTACTGCCGGCTTGTCGGAATCATACAGTTGCCAGAGCGGTCGGACTCAACTCCGCCCAGCTCCATAAGGTTGCGGGTTTGCTCATGTGGCTTAGGATTCGGGCAAAAACTCTCGGCTTGCTTGTCTTGTGGTTCAGCCCGAATTTTCAGGCCATGGTTTACCAACGCGAGATTAACCTGAGCACAAACGGGCATCGTGACATGCATGACATTACTCCTGATGTGGCAAGGATAATTGCCGAGTCAGGAATAAAGACCGGCGTGGCGCACGTATTCGCTCTGGGCAGCACTGCTGCCGTGGGCACAATCGAGTTTGAGCCGGGCCTGCAGCGCGACCTGCCGGAGCTGTTGGACAAGCTGATCCCGCCGAGCCGGAACTATGCACACGAGCAGACATGGCACGACGGCAATGGACACGCGCATCTGCAGGCGACGTTGCTCGGGCCGGCGTTAAGCGTTCCGATCAGCAATGGCCGGCTCGCACTCGGCACCTGGCAACAAATTTTCCACATCGAGTGCGACGTGCGTCCGCGCCGGCGCACTGTGGTTGTGACGGTGTCCGGGGAGTAGCGATCGGGACAGGTCAAATTTTCGGTTCGATTTTTACCTGTGCGCAGGTTAAAAAATCTTGTTGGCTTGGTAACCGGGCCGGCGGCGCGTCCGTAGCTCAACTGGATAGAGCTTCTGACTTCGGATCAGAAGGTTGCAGGTTCGAGTCCTGCCGGACGCGCCAACGCCGATCCACCCGTAAGCTAGGCCACCGACTGACGAACTGATAACCACGAACAACGGCCATAGACTAACCAGACCGTATGAAACCATTCCGAAAAACATTCCTTGAGGTCGGCTTCACATCGGCGGTTGCGGTGTTGTTTATGCGCTTGGTCGCGTTTGGCGCTGTGGGCATCAATATTTCCCCCTCAGCAATCAGCAACTCATACGTTGGGATGGTGACCGTACAAATCACCGGGTTGAGCAACGGCGAGACGGTGCTGCTTGAGAAATACCTTGATCTCAACGCAAACGGCGTGCTCGACGGACCGGATTGGCTGATGGAGTGCGCGCAACTGACCGATGGTTACGTGCCCAAGATTGGCGGTCAAACGCATTACGCGGTGCCATACGATGTGACTGGCACAAACGGCGCCATTACCGCGCTGCTGAACTTTTGCCTTCCAGACCAACTTGATCATTTTGTCGGGCGGTACCTCTTTCGTGTCCTCGGGCCGTCCGGAGGAGCCACGGCAATATTCAGCGTCACAAACGTGCCTTATCCGCAGTCAATTGCCGGCACGGTGAGGTGCGCCGGCACGAATGTGCCATACCCAGTGGTGGTGTTTCTGACGCATGACGAGGAGCTTGCAGGAGGTGTTATCGGCGCCGGCGACGGCACGTTCACATACCGTTTGCCGCCCGGAACTTATCTGGTGCAGGCTGTCCGGCCCGGGTACCTCGCCAATTTCGCAAATCCGGCTGTGGTCACCTTGGCTGGGGGCGCGAACATTTCGACTAACCTCGAGTTAGTGGGCGCCACCCGGCTGCTTGCCGGCCGCGTTGTCAATGCGGCCAACACTAACGTGGGCTTGCCAGGGTTGCTCTTGTTCGGGATGAACGAATCCGGTCAGCTCACAATCGGCACCACGGACACAAACGGCTATTTCGCTCTGCCGGTCGGCACAGGCTGGTGGATGGTCAGGCCTGAGCTGCTGCCGCTTAACAAGCTCGGGTATGTCGGGCTGGACGAAGTGTCTTTGCCCCGGTTCAACATGACTCCTGGCAACGTCACGAACGCGCGGATCACCGTGCCGATGGCAACCGCACTTTTCTATGGCTCAGTCCGGACACTCGCCGGCGCGCCGCTTGCCGGGGTAAGCTTCTACGGCGAAGACTTTCTTGGCGAATTCGAAGCTGACGGTGCAAGCGACACAAACGGCATGTACGCTGTAGGCGTGCTGGGCGGGCGCACATGGCACTTCGGGCCGGCCCCGACAGGCAGCGGCACTCTTGCGAACTATCTCATCTCTGCCGGCACAGACACGTACATCGGCTCGAACCAAGCGATCCGGATTGATTTCGTCGCTGCGCCCGTAACCGGCGTGATCAGCGGCTCGGTGCGTGACGCCAGCGGGAATCCGCTCTTCGCGCTGAGCGTGTATGCCCGGGCCAATATTGGCACAAATCACTTTGACGTTTACACCGAGACGCAATTCGACGGCACTTTCAGCATGCGCGTCGCAGATGGCACATGGCGCGTGGGGTTTGACTGCTGGCAGCTTCAACAGCGCGGCTATCAATGTCCGTCTGAACAAGTCGTGGCGGTGCCGCCGACGAATGCCACGGTCAATTTCACAATTTACCCGTTGCCGCCGCTGGAGATCACTACTGTGACATTGCCCCCGGGCCAAGTTGGCAGTTACTACGATGCATGGCTGAGTGCCACTGGTGGCGCGCCGCCGTACAATTGGTGGCTCGAGTCAGGTTCCAGTCCGTTGCCGCCAGGATTGAGCTTGTCGAGCGCGGGTCAAATCTTCGGTACCCCGACCACAAATGGGACGTTCAACTTCACCGTGCGCGTGACCGACTCGTTGTTGAACTACACCACCAAAGCATTCACGATCACGGTGGCGCCTCGGCCGGGTCTGGCGCCTGTGATCGAGTCACCGCGACGGCTGCCCACGGGCGAGTTCCAGTTCCAGTTCAATACATTGAGCGGCGCAACCTACACACTGCTGTACTCGACGAATCTGGTGCATTGGATGCCGATCATCACGTTCCGCGGCTCTGGCGGCCCGATCACGATTATCGACCCTAACACCGGCGCGCCGGTCAGGTTTTACCGCGTCCGCGCCCAAATGTAGGCGGCACTGGCTCACGACCCAGCTAGGGCGCGTTGATCTTGCGCCGCCGCGCGACCCGCACTTCTGGTCTGTGACTAGTCGAGCACCGGCTCGCTGCCGTCGAGCATTTTGACCTTGTTGTGGAGGAAATACTCCCTAGTCAATGCCTTGAGCATCGGTCCACGCTGGTCGTAGAGCCGCTTGAGCTTGCGCGGCGGATGCTTCGCTAAGGCGTAGTGCGTGAACAGCGGCATCGCGATCGTAGTGTCGCAGTAGCAGACTACGGCGTCCGGGAGCGCGTTCGGGTCAACCTTGCCCCAACTGACCGCCTCGCTGGGCGTGGCGCCGCTCAAGCCACCGGTATCTGGGCGCGCGTCGGTCACCTGGATGAAGTAGTCCTGACCGTATTCTTTGATCCGGAGCACTTCCTGTATTTGCGGCTCGGTCTGGAGCATGAAGTTTTTCGGGCTGCCGCCACCCCAAAGGACCACGGCGCTTTTGCCACCGGCGCGCTTGGTCGCAAGCACAATGGCCGTTGACTCGTTCACGTCAATTGACGGGTTAATCCGCAGCTTGTTCCCGCGCAATTCGACACCGGCAATGTTCATTCCTATGGTCGAGTCGCCGGGCGAGCTGGTGAAGCATGGCACCCCAGCGCGGTACGCCGCAGCCAGTACGCTCACGTCCTTTAGCCCGTGCTCTTCTTCCCACTGCGCACAATATTTGCCGAGCAGGTAATGCAGCTCGGCGGTGCCCATTTCTTTCTGGAACTCGGGCTTGACCAGAATGCTGCGCAAGATTTCGTCCGTGCGCATCAGGTTATCGCTGTAACCGATGAGCACGTCGTAGATGCGCACGATGTCGTTTTTACGCAGGTCGCAGTCGTCAAACTTGAAGCTGCCGACGTACAACGGCAAGTTCAGCGCGAAGTGGAGGTCGTGGTACAGGTTGGCTCCGGTCGAGACGATCCAGTCAACAAACCCGGCCTTGATCAGCGGCACTATGCAAGAGCAGCCGAGTCCTGCTGGCGTGAGCGCGCCGGCGAAGCTCATTCCGATTGTCACATTTGGCTCGAGCATTTTTTGCACGAACAGTTGGCACGCTTCGCGCAGCCGCGCCGCGTTGTACGCGAGGAACATTTCTTCCATGAGCGCAGGCAGGGCCTCCTTGCCGGTAATGTTGTTCGGCAAGATGCGTTTGCCCGAGAGATATTTGTGCCGATTCGGGCACTTGCGTTTCCGGAGCCAATCGGGCAGGTCCGACAAGTCTTCGCGATACCGAACGTGCTTGCGTTTCGCTGGCATATGCTTTCGTTCTGTTGCTCGCGCACAACAATACAAGCACACGCGCCAATGCCAATTAGATTTTGAGTCCCGACGTCACGCCGGCGGAAGCAGCGCGTGCAACCAGCGCTAAATCGCGCTTTACAACTTGGCCGACAGCGTTAAGCTTGGCCCGGAACTTATGCGCAACAGACTTTTCCTAATTGCGGCAGCGCTTGTGGCCGGCCTGGGGGCAGCAGGCTGCGCCGGACCGGAGAAGAAACTCGGGCGCGGCATAAACAACACGCTCGAAATAGTGCGTTGGGGCGAAATGAGCCGGTCAATAGAGCAGGCGGCCCTATTCGAGTCACCGCGCGCAGGCTACACCACAGGGCTAGTACGCGGATTCAACCGGACGCTGGCGCGGACGGGCCTCGGGTTGTACGAAATCGTGACTTTCCCGTTCCCGTCATACCGGCCAGTGTGGACCAACTACCTCTCACCCGAGCCTGCATACCCGGACTCGTACAAACCCGGCCGGCCATCAAGCCAAATGTTGATGACCGATGTTGACCTCGGCTTCAGCGGCGGCGATGTGTTCCCGTGGCTCCCCGGGAGCAGGTTCCGAATATTCGAGAACCAGTAGGTTTTTGTGCTGCCCGAGTTAACGCGCGCCAGCCCAAGGTTGGCTGCGCGTTTTTTATGTCCGCGTCGGTAGAAAAACACGCCCCAGCGAAGATCAACCTGCTGCTGAACGTACTGGGCAGGCGACAAGACGGGTTCCACGAAGTCGAGACGATCCTGCACCCGATCCCGGTATTTGACACACTCACGCTCGAACGAGGCGGCACCGGGATCCGGTTTACCTGCAACGACACTCGGCTCAAAAACGACTCGAGCAACCTCGTGGTCCGTGCCGCCATAGCGTTCTTCGATGCGGCCAAGATCACCCCCTGCGTAAGCATACATTTGGAAAAGCGCATACCGCTGGCCGCCGGGCTGGGCGGCGGCAGCAGCGACGCCGCCGCAACCCTGCTCGGGTTGAATGAGCTGTTCGAGACGCCTCTGACGCGCGCCGAACTCGAACGATTGGCAGCCGGACTCGG
>JANWZY010000133.1 GCA_025061935.1 Verrucomicrobiia bacterium | reverse complement strand
CCTTGGTCTTGTATCGAGTGCCAAGGCGGACGTTGTAATCGGCAGTTGGCAAAACATGACCGACGAGGGCTGGATTGATCATGGGAATGGGCTTTCAATAACGCATGCCAACAATACGGGCAAATACAGCTTTGTCCAAAACGTCGTGCCGGGATATGACGTTAGCCTTCGGATAACCCAACCTGGTTGGAACCAAAACTTGCGCTACAATTTCCAATCGGTACCGGGCGGGATCGCCGCGTTCCGAACAAACCAGTTGTTGAGCTTTACATTTTCGGTGCCTGCTGCAGCGGAGACCGGGTCGACTTCCGGCTATTCGCAAATACACACTTTTTACCTAAATGCCGAAGGATTGGGCTGGACCAGTGTACCGTGGTCGTTGGCCACGGCTACGGGGTGGACTAACAACAATTCTCCAAGTGGCATGCCGAACTTTTATTTCTGGTCCGGCGCCCCGGCCCGGTCGCAGACAGTCACGATCAATTATTCGGGTTATCTGTCGCAGATTCCTGAGAACGCCTCGTACATCGAAATAATTTTCGCGTCGAATAATGGAGATGGTGCGCCGAACTATTTTTACATGAATGACGTTCGGTTATCGCAAATCCCTGAGCCCTCCACGATGGTCTTGATTGGCGCAGGCATGCTGGTTGGCGCACGGCTACTCCGGCGCAGGATGGTGTGAGAGCTTTGGACTGAGGATTTTGCGGGCAGCCGTTGCCGTATGCTTCTGGCAACGGCTGTTTCGTTTTTTTTGAGGTTACACAAAAGCGCGCGTGGGCCTAACTTTGGCCCAAAAGGCCAAATTTGGGAATCCGGGATGATGTTCTGCGTTTGGCGCATGGGCTTTTTGACTGCAGACGTAGAGTTCGAGTGGACGTATCGGGGGCAATGGCTTCTAGTGCTGTTTAAGATTCGCTAAACCGGTAGTGGGACGGTGTTTTGTTCGGTCAACGTTCGGGCTCAACACGACGGCTTGTCATTGAGATCTGTGGGCATAAAGGCTTTTTTCCTGTGCGGGTTTTCGGGGTGCGTGCCTTGCTCTCGAGCTGCGCGAGAGTAGGGCGAATCATGCTTTGGTTTTTCTGGCGCGCCCGTTCGATTGCTACAGATGTTGAATCGGCGCCGCGCTGATTTTTTGAACGAGTTGGAACTTTACACCAACCCGGAATTCGGTTAACCAACCGTCAGGCGTATGGGCAAAAAGCTGATTCCAGTTGGACTCGTGGCGGTATTGGCGGTCGGGTGCGCGTCGCAATTTACGAACCTGACGCCGCTGCAACAGTTGCGTAACCAGAACAATTTTTATCCTGTGGAGGTGGCGTTTAAGACGCGGCAGCAAACGATCCGGTGGGACACGATCGAGCCGTACGTGGTAGTGGGCACGAACTTTTACCGGATGGAGCGCACACCTCAGATGCATAACCGCTGGGAGACGCTCCTGCCGGTGCCGCCGGGGACAAACGTGATCCGGTACCGGTACAGGTTCGACTTCGAGTGCAGCGGGTTCGGCGGACGTAAGAAAGACAGCGCGATTTCGCCCGAGTACACATTGCGGATAATCGACGCGCAATAGGGCGGGGCTTGTTGAGCGCAGCCGGGCGAGAGGCTCGGCGCGGCGGGGGTTGTCACTCCAAAGTTGGCTGGACCGTAGGTTTTCGTTAGCTCGACAAATTCGTGCTTTGCCGGCAAGCTGAGGCTCATGCCTGCTGAGTCTGAATCACCCCTTGATAGGTTATGGGCTGAGTACGGGGCCGCGTTTCGTGACTTCGATGATTTGACGTTGGCGCGTTGGCTTGCGCAAACACTCGGCCAGTTAGAGGGCAAAGCCTGGCGCGTGTCGCATCCGCTGGTCGGCGCGTACAGGCTCGGCGCGCAGCTCGGTCACGAGCGCCAAATTTGGTTTAAGCGCCTTGCGACGCCTCCACCGGCGTATCCTGAGTCTGAATGTTGTCGCGCGCCAATGCTTCCGTTGCTTACGCGTGACGTGCGTGAGTCGGGGTTGATCTGTGAGCATTGCGGTGAGACGCTGGTGCCGTTTGAGGAACTGCCCGAGCCGGTTCGGCCGCTGCTGGACGCATGGGCGGCTGAATATGCTGCGGTGCACGCGGTGGCGCATTGGGACGATCGCCAACGTAAGCGCGCAGGGGATTACGACGCCGCGTTCGAGCGTGCGGCGGCCAAGGCTGAGGAGTTGTTGGTTCAAGCTGGACGCGAGCTTGCGCCGCGACTGCTCGAGTTTTATCCAGCCGTGATTTGGGAGGACCAGGATGAATGCCTGGAGGTACGGCCCGAGGACATTGTTTTATGATTGTTCTGGGCCGGGTGGCTGGCTCGGCCGCCCAATGTTTCAACGAGTCGGTTTAAGCACTGCCTGTACCCAGTCTTGGTGTTCGATGTACCATCGGACCGTTTCGCGGATGCCCTGGTGGAACGAGTGTGCCGGCTGCCATCCCAGTTCGCGCT
The DNA here is from genome assembly GCA_025061935.1 of Verrucomicrobiia bacterium. Classification (GTDB taxonomy): domain Bacteria; phylum Verrucomicrobiota; class Verrucomicrobiia; order Limisphaerales; family DTLC01; genus DTLC01. Next base: position 5,499 of record JANWZY010000133.1, on the reverse strand, counting down.
TGATCTTGGACGCGTCAATGCCGTAGCGCCGGTCGTGTCCTGGCCGGTCCGGGACGAAGGTGATCAGCTTGCGAGTGTTTCCGCCCAAGTGCGGCGCTAGCTCATCAATGATGTCGCAGATCAGTTCGACCACCTTAATGTTGGGCCACTCGTTGTTTGCGCCGATGTTGTAAGTTTCGCCTATGCGTCCGCGGGTCAGCACGAGCCATAACGCCTCGGCGTGGTCGCGCACGTAGAGCCAGTCGCGCACGTGTAGCCCGTCGCCATACACAGGAATCGGTTTGCGCGCAAGCGCGCTTTGGATCACCACGGGAATGAGTTTTTCCGGGTATTGGTACGGGCCGTAGTTGTTCGAGCAATTGGTGATGAGAGTTGGCATGCCGTAGGTGCGGTAGTATGCCCTGACTAGCATGTCTGCGGCGGCTTTACTTGCCGAGTAGGGCGAATTCGGCGCGTAGGGTGATTCTTCTGTGAACAGGCCTTCGGGGCCGAGGCTGCCATAAACCTCGTCGGTCGAGACGTGTAGAAACCGGTATTGGTCGGGCGGTGTGGCTGCCGGTTTGGCGCCGAGCCATGCAGCGCGGCATGCTTCCAAGAGGTTGAATGTACCGATCACATTAGTGTGGATGAAGTCGTCCGGGCCTGTAATCGAGCGGTCCACGTGCGATTCCGCCGCAAGATGCATTACGTGTGTAATGCGATGCTTATGGACCACCTCGATCACAGCCGGCTTGTTCCGCAGGTCCACCTTTTCGAACACGTATTTCGGGTGGTCCTTGACCGGCTCGAGGTTTTCCAAGTGCCCGGCGTAGGTGAGGCAGTCGAGGTTGACCAGCACCTCGATTTCGGGCCTGTCTATTATGTGATGGATAAGGTTCGAGCCGATGAATCCTGCTCCGCCAGTAACAAGCAGTCTCATGGTCAGCTTTCCGTTGCAAGTTCCAACGCTTCAGTCCAATGTGGCAACGTGATGCCGAAGGTCTTGGCCAGCTTGCGGCAGGAAAGGACCGAGTATGCCGGTCGCTTCGCCGGCGTGGGATACTCAGCCGTTGTAATGGGCACCACGCTGGTGCACTTACGCTCGGTCGGGGGCATTCTTTTGACGATTGCCTCGGCGAATCCGTGCCAACTGGTGGCTCCGACCGTGGCCATGTGGTACAGGCCGGTGAACGCGCGTGGGTCGCCATTGGCCAGCACATGCTTGAGCGCCAATGCCGTGGCTTCGGCGATCAGTCGCGCCCAGGTTGGACAGCCGATTTGATCGGCGACCACGCGGAGCGTTTCCTGTTGCCGCGCCAGTTGCATGATGGTTCGCATGAAACTTTTGCCGCGCGTACTGTAAACCCAGCAGACGCGAAAAATCAAATGCATGCACCCGGTATCTTGCACGGCCAGGTCCCCTGCCAGCTTGGTGCGCCCGTACACATTGAGAGGGTTTGGCGTGTCGGTCTCAGTGTAAGGCTCAGTTTTGGTCCCGTCATAGACGTAATCCGTCGAATAGTGGACCAGTAGCGCACCCAGTTGTTTGGCGGCTTCGGCCAGAGCGCCCGGCGCGACGCCGTTGATGCGCATTGCGAGGTCGGGTTCGCTCTCGGCCTTGTCCACTGCTGTGTATGCTGCCGCGTTAACGATGATTTGAGGCTTAGCTTCGAGCACGAACCGTTTCGCCTGCGCAGGCTCGGCCAGGTCAATTTCGGGCAGGTCCACTGCGAGCACGTGGGCCAGCGGCGCCAAGGTGCGGCGGAGTTCCCACCCCACCTGACCATGTTTGCCTATCAACAGGATCCGTTCGACCAGCATCGGTGTGCATTATTTCAGTGCGGTGCTGGGAGCATGGGCTAGGCGGGGTTGAGGCCAGTGGGTGTGCATCCAGAATGGGACAGGTGTGGGTGCGATTTCGGAATTTTTTGTCATTCAGCGTGGTCAGGTTGCTGCGATTTCTTGTGGCTGGCCACCATTGACGAGGAACAGGACCGCCATGCGCACCGCCAGACCGTTTGTGACCTGTTCGAGAATGACCGAGCGCTCGCAATCGGCTGTCTGGCTGTCCATTTCGACCCCGCGGTTGATAGGGCCCGGGTGCATCAGTAGCGCGTCCGGCTTGGTCTTGGCCAGGCGCTCGCGGTTCAGCCCGTACAGTGCTGTGTATTCGCCCAGGCTCGGGAACATGGTCTTGCGTTGGCGCTCATGCTGGATGCGCAGCAGGTTGATGATGTCTGCTTGCGCTATGGCTTCTTCGAGATTGTATGTGATGCGGCAGCCGATTTTTTCGAATTCGCGCGGCACCAGTGTAGCCGGGCCGCAAAGCGTTACGTTTGCGCCAAGTTTGAGCAGCGCCCAAATGTTCGAGCGCGCGACGCGGCTATAGAGTATGTCGCCTAAAATGGTCACGTTCAGGCCTTCGATCCGGCCTTTCTTTTCCCAAATTGTGAACATATCAAGCAGCGCCTGTGTCGGGTGCTCATGCGCGCCGTCGCCAGCGTTGATTATGCTTGCTTTAAGGAAGCGAGCCAAAAAATGCGGTGCGCCTGCGCAACTGTGGCGGATGATGATGATGTCCGCGTTGAGCGCCTCGAGGTTACGCGCGGTGTCTCGGAGCGTTTCGCCTTTCCTGAGTGATGAGGCTTCGGCGGTGAAATTGATCACGTCTGCGGAGAGCCGGTGTGCTGCCAGCTCGAAGCTGATCCGGGTGCGCGTGGACGGCTCGATGAACAAGTTGACCACAGTTTTGCCTCTCAGCGCCGGCACTTTTTTAATGGCGCGTTCGCCAACCGCTTTGAACGCGCGCGCCGTGTCGAGCACGGTCTTAATTTCCTCGGCGCTGAGCGACTCGATGTCTAGTAAGTCTTTGCGGTACCAGGGCATTCCACAATCTCCAGCTCATCGGGCCACTGCGTACTTGTGCGTGCGCCCCGCGCACAGACTGATCCGTTGCAGCGCACCGGCCACAGCCGCGCGCAGCCCCGTCATTTCTTCGTAATAACGACCCGATCAGTCTCGGCTCCGGCTTCAGTAAGCTCGACCGTGACGATCTCGTCAATTGTGGTTTCGATTTCCTTGCCGACGAAGTCTGCCTTGATTGGCAGCTCACGGTGGCCACGGTCGATGAGCACGGCCAGTTGGATCCGCTTCGGTCGGCCGAAGTCGTTTAGGGCGTCCATCGCTGCGCGGATCGTCCGCGCGCTGAACAACACGTCATCCACGAGCACTACCGCGCGGTTGTTTATGTCAAATGGGATAACAGTCGGGTGCACAGCCGGCACAGGCCGCTGGTTGAGGTCATCCCTGTGCATGCTCACGTCCACACTCCCGACGGGCACAGTCCGGCCCCAGTGTCGAGCCAAAATTTTGCTTAACCGCTGCGCCAGGGGCACGCCGCCGCGCTGGATTCCGACTAGCACAACGTCTGTGCCAGGTGCGTGTTGCGCCGCCAGCGCCGCGCCGATTTGTTCGAGCGCGCGCTGAACCTCCTGCGCATCCATTATGACCCGTGGCTCAGTCACGGCGCACGCAGTTTGCGCGGCCGCACCGGCATGCGCGCGGTGCCGGCTCGCACATGGGACTTAGCTCTGCGAGGATCACGTTTTCTGGACATTCGGTAGCCAAGCGGCGCGTCTGCTCTGCTTCCATTTGGCCCTGTGCTTCAGCACCCAATCGACAAGTGCGCGCTCGAAGCCGATGTCGTATCCTGCTTTTTCCGACTCGAGCCACTTGTGCCTTAGGATTTCCTCGCGCTCGGCCATGAACTCGCGGTAAAAAACCGAGTTCTTAAGCAGTTCGTCACCGGGAACCGAGTCGTTCATTTTTTGCAACGCTTCGTACCAAATCGGTTGCACACATTCAAGCGGATGTGCTTTCGGAGGCAAGAACAAACGTGTTCTGCATGAACGCGCCATTTAGCGCGCAGCTGAGCCGCGCACGCAAGTCACAGGTCCCGTTTAAGCCCATTCAAGCCATTGAAATTTCGAGGCCAGAGTGGGTCTGGTTTTTCGTTCCTGTGCGTAAACGGTGGTGATCGGCTGTCAATTCTGCTATTTGAGTGCGTTGAGCTGCGCGCGGAGTGCCTTGGCGATTGTAAAAAACGGTTGGGCCGGGGCTGATTCCGGTTCCGAGACCACGACTGGTACGCCATGGTCGCTGCCGATGCGGATTTCGGTGTAAATGGGCACTTCGCCGAGGAACGGGATTTGTTGGCGTTGGGCCTCAGCGCGGCCGCCGCCGTGTCCGAAGATTTCTACGCGCTCGCCGGCGGGCGTCTGGTAGTAGCTCATGTTTTCGACAATGCCGAGCACAGGCACGTTTAGCTTTTGGAACATCGCGATGCCTTTGCGCACCACGGCCAGCGAGGCTGGTTGCGGCGTGGTCACAATTACGCCGCCGTCCAGCGGCACCGCTTGGCACAGCGACAGTTGTACGTCACCGGTGCCCGGGGGCAAATCGACAATGAGCCAGTCGAGTTCACCCCACTCGACTTCGTAAAGGAACTGTTGGAGAGCCCTGACAACCAGCGGGCCGCGCCAGATCACAGGTTGGTCTTCGTCGAGGATAAACCCGATGCTCATTAGTTTGACCCCGTGGTTGGTCAGCGGAACGATCCGTTGCTCCGCATTTAATTGCGGCAGCTTGCGCACACCCATCATCGTGGGCACGGTGGGCCCGTAGATGTCGCTGTCGAGCAGGCCGACCCTGTCGCCAAGTTTGGCGAGCGCGCAGGCCAGGTTGACTGCAACGGTGGTTTTGCCCACACCACCTTTGCCGCTTGCGACCGCTATGATGCGTGCGACGCCGGGCACGCGGCGCTGGTGCGCCCACGGGTCGGTTGAGAACTGCGGTTGATGCGCGTCCGTTGGCGGTCGGGCCAACTCGACGTGCACGGCAGTGACCTCGGGCAACGACGCTATTGCGCGCTCGCATTCCGACCTGATTTGCTCGGCGGCTGCAGCATTTGCCGTGGCGCACTCCAGTTCCACAGCTACGGCTGTGCCACTGACTGAGACGCGCCGCACGAACCCGAACGAGACAATGTCGCGGCTGTACCCCGGGTACTTTACCCCGCGCAACGCTTCGATTACTTGCTGCTCGGTAATCATTGGTTATTTGTGAACGATGGCGCATCTGGCGTAGCAACACAAGTCCGCCTTGGTGCGGATTGGCCAGTTGCGCCGGTTGACGGTTCGAGCCTCACAAATCTTGACAATGTACTTCCGCCGCAGGATAACACCTGCGGATGCCGAAAGGTGGAGGTACAACCCGGCGGGCGTTCATCAGGCGTGCGGCTCATGGTACGTTGGGTGTGGGCCTAGGCTTGGCGTTGCCCAACATTTTCCTGAATCGGACTAAGGCTGAGACCGGTGAGGCGCCGAGCGAGCTGATCCGGCTCGGATTCATTGGTGTCGGTTTGCAGGGGCGCCAACATTTGAGAGTGCTGGCCAAGCGCGCTGTAGCAATTTGCGATGTGGACCGTGCGCGGTTGGACGCGGCGCGTGCTGAGCATAAGGA
>JANWZY010000132.1 GCA_025061935.1 Verrucomicrobiia bacterium | reverse complement strand
CTCGCCCTCGCCGGCGCGGACCCCGATACCACCGGCCTGGCGCGACAGGTGCCCCCAATACCGTGTAAGGCGCGGCAACAGATGCTGCAACTGCGCCAGCTCGACCTGCAGCTTCCCCTCGCGCGTGCGCGCGCGCTGGGCGAAAATGGCCAAGATCAGGTCTGTACGGTCGAGCACTCTGCAGTTGAAGATTTTCTCCAGGTTGCGCGTCTGCGCGGGCGTCAGCTCGTCGTCGAAAATGACGGTGTCAACACGCAATGCGCGGCACTGTTGCGCGAACTCGGCAGCCTTACCGCTGCCGATGTAGGTGCCAGCATTTGGCGCCTCAAGCCGTTGGACACCGGTGCCGACAACCTCGCCCCCCGCGCTGGCCGCCAGTTGAGCCAGTTCTTCGAGCGAATCACGCGCGTCCAGCGCGCTCCGGCCTTTAAGCTCGATTCCGACCAAAAAAACTCGTTCAGGCCGTGTATCTCTGGTCTCGATCAATGCTTTCAACCTTCCAAACTCCGATTAGCGCAGAGTTCGGTTCAATTATTGCACGCGAAGACGGTTTTTTCAACAGCCCCACATCACGCTGGTGGGGTGAAACAGGGCCGGGCCGAACCCTGCGTTTTTCTGCTCCAGCCGATGCAGGTGGCAGCCGCATCTCATTTCTCCTGGCGCTGCTGCTCGCGCGCTTTCTTGCTCTCCTCGATCACCTTTTGCTGCAGGTGCGCAGGCATTTCTTCGTAATGACTGAACTCTTCGGTGTGCACGCCGCGCCCGCCGGTTAACGACCGGAGCGTGGTCGCGTACCGGTACAGCTCGGCAGCCGGCACCTGCGCGCGAATGATTTGCATTCCGCCTACGCTGTCTATGCCGAGGATTTTACCGCGTCGCCCGGACAGATCACCCATTACCGCCCCGACGAACTCGTCCGGCACCTTGATCTCGAGCGTGTGAATCGGTTCGAGCAGGCATGGCTTGGCGTTCATGAACGCTTCCCGGAACGCGTAATAACCCGCTATCTGGAAGGAGATGTCGTTCGAGTCAACCGGATGCATCTTGCCGTCGTAAAAGTCAACCTTCACGTCCGTGACGCGGTACCCGGCCAAGATGCCTTCTGCAGCAGCGCGGTTAACCCCCTTCTCGACCGACGGCACAAACACGCGGTCCACGTTTTGGCCCACAAGCGACTCGGTGAATTCGAGTCCGGTATCGCGCGGCTTCGGCTCGATCCGCATCCAAACTTCAGCGAACTGGCCGGCACCTCCCGTCTGTTTCTTGTGCCTGTACTTGGCCTCGGCACGCGCCTTGATCGTCTCGCGGAACCGTATCTTGGGCGGGACAAGCTCGACCTCGACGCGGTACCGCTTCTTCAGCTCATCGGTGATAACCGCAAGGTGCATTTCGCCTTGCGCAGACACTATGGTCTGGCGCAGCTCCGCATCCACCGTCCACATAAACGTCGGGTCAACCTGGTGGAGGGCGGCCAACCCTTGCGAAAGCTTGTCTTCCTCGCCCTTGACCTTCAGCTCCAGCGCGGCGTGGATGTTCGGCTTCGGGAATTGGACTTTCGGCAGCGTAAGGTTCAGCTTCGGGCTGCAGAGCGTGTTGCCTGTGTGCGTGTTCTTGAGCTTGACCGTGGCGCCGATGTCCCCCGCCGGCAAATGGTCAACCAACACGCGGTTCTGGCCGTTGAGAATGTAAATCTGGCTGATCTTTTCTGTTACGCGCGTGTCGGTGTTGTATAGCTCCATACCGAGGTCGAGCTTACCTGAGTAAACGCGGAAGAAAGACAGCTCGCCGAACTTCGGCTCGTTCATCGTCTTGAACACAAACAGGACCGGCTCGGGATTGGTTATGTCGAGCTCGACCTCGGCCCCGTTCGCATCCACCGCCTTCGTCTTGCCACGGTCAGCCGGCGACACGCCGTATTTGCCGATGAAATCCATGAGCCGGCTGACGCCGACGTTCTTCTCCGCGCAGGTGGCGAACACAGGCATGAACGTTTGCTGCAGAAAGGCGCGGTGCAACCCGCCGCGCAACTCTTCCTCAGTCAGCGTGCCCTTATCGAAAAACTTCTCAAGCAGTGCGTCATCCGACTCAGCAATGTACTCGATAAGCTGTTGATGCAACGTCTTGACCCGCTCGGCTAATTCGCCTCCAGCCGGAGTCTCCTCAGCCTTGCCGCTCCTGTCGGAAGCGTATTTGAGCACACTGCTCCGGAGCGTATCCAAGACCTGGTCGAAGCCGGGTCCAGGATTCACAGGCAGCGTCAACGGGAACGCGCGCTCACCAAAGCTTTGGCGGATCTGGCCAAGCGCGCGGTCGAAATCTGCCCCGTCCTTATCCAGTCCGTTAATCACGAAAATTTTGGGGATGCCGAATTGTGTGGCGTACTCCCATACTTGGTGCGTACCAACTCCTACACCGTCTTTGGCATCCACCACAATCACAGCGCAATCGGCCGCACGCAGCCCGCTCAGCGCCTCGCCAATGAAATCGAGGTACCCAGGGCAGTCCATGATGTTGAATTTTTTCCCGCCCCAGTCCAGGTGCATCAGGCTAAGTTGAATCGAAATTTTCCGCTCGCACTCGTTCTCGTGGTAGTCGGACACGGTTGTCCCGTTCGCGATGCTACCCATGCGGCTGATTACGCCTGCACATGCCAGCATCGCTTCGCTAAGCATCGTTTTGCCGCTGGAAGCATGCCCCACCAGCGCAAAGTTCCGAATCTCACTTGCCTGATACGTTTTCATTGCTTCAAAAACCGTCAACAAACTGCTGCACACGGGGCCCCGCTCGGACACATGCGCAATGGGCACAGCCACACCCGTGCCGCACCAGCTATGTTATGCTCTCGACCGTTTCCTGGCGCCAGCACGAACCTAGCGTCGCGCGGCCAAACGGTCGATGCGGCCGCACGCAAGTCAGCATGCCCAAGCTTGGCCAGCCCGGCAAGATGGCCTTTTACTGATCCGTTGTCGAGTTATTTGGTAGGCCGAGACCGGCCGGCATACCTTTCCAGCCTTCAAAAACCGTTTTGCTTTCCCAGTCACAACGACTAATCATGCCGCTAGGCATGAGCCGGATGGTGGTCGGCTACAGGGCGCGGTTCGAGGCGCTGCTCAAGCAGCTTAATGCGCGCCGGCTCGAGCAGGGCGTGCAACTGCTGCTTGCGCGCGCCGAGCAGTTGCGCCAACAAGGCATGCAAAAACATGTGGCGTTGGCGCACGTGCATGACCGGCTCTGGCGGATAGTTGAAAAGCGCAAATCGAGCCGACCGCATGCGACCGCGCATCCGTCTGCATGCAACGAAGCGCCGCACCGGTTCGTGTGCGACTCGGGCCTGGCCGGGCTGGCAAGGTGGTTACGCGCTGCAGGCTACGAGGCGTATTGGGAACCGGCCATACCTGACGACCGCCTGCTCGCACTGGCGCGACAGACAAATGCAATTTTGCTCACCACAGACAGCATGCTACTCGAGCGGCGGCTCATTCGAACAGGCATCATCAAATGCCTCTGGATACCCCCAGCAATGAGCGCTGAAGCGCAGCTTGCGCTCGTGTTCCGCGAGCTGGGGTTGAGCCTCCAGCCCGCACGCTGCATGAGCTGCGGCGGCGAACTCCAGCCGGTGGACAAAAACGCTGTGCGCGAGCGTGTCCCACCCAAAACATGGCGTTGGAAAGACGAGTTCTTCCTTTGCAAAAGCTGCGACAAGCTGTTTTGGCACGGAACACATTGGGAACGAATCACACAACGGCTGAATAAATTAACCACATAGCTCAGCCCTGCGAAGCCACAGTTCGGCTCCACAGCGCACAGCGCCGGTGCCTGGAAAACTCGCTGCACAACTTGCAAGTCAGAAAATCATAAACTCAGTCTGCCACGACAGCATCGGAGCCCTCAGGCTCTGAAAAATTGGCGACGCAGGCGGATCACCTCCCAGAGGAGGAGCTGGAGGATTTCGTTATGGCACCCTGTAACCTGGCGACTGGCAATGGAAACGGCGCCGATGCTGACGCAGAGCTGCCACCAACTCTCTCCCAACCATAATTGGCTTGTTAATCTCGCCAAGGCCGCGGTCTGGCTTCAAACACAGCTTGCAGACGCGAAAAGTTTTGAGATTCTGCAGCGCAGCTTCCAACATTAGCCAAACGCAATCCATGTATGATCTTGGCAGGCGACATTGGCGGCACCAAGGTTAACCTAGCGCTTTTCGATGTCTCGGCCGGGCGGCTTGTCCTACGCGCAACCGGCACGTTCGCGAGCCAGCGTTATGCCAGCCTCGAACAACTCGCACTTGAATTCAGCGCGGCACACAAACTGCCAGTGACGCATGCAGCGTTCGGCGTAGCCGGACCGGTCAAGCATGGGCGCGCTCAGCTCACAAATGTGAACTGGACCGTGGACGCCACATCCCTCAGTAGCTCGCTGCAAGCCACAGTGTGGCTACTGAACGACCTCGAAGCGACCGCCTACGGAATCGCGGCACTCGAACCGCAAGATTTCGTCGTGCTCAACGCTGGCGAGCCGGGCGCGACCGGGAACGCGGCCGTGATAGCCGCCGGCACCGGTCTCGGTGAAGCCGGGCTGTTCTGGGACGGCCAACGGCACGTGCCGTGGGCGTGCGAAGGTGGCCATGCCGAATTCGCCCCGCGCACAGACCTCGACATCGAGCTGCTCAAATATTTGCGCGCGCGTTTCGGCCGCGTCAGTTGGGAGCGCGTGCTGTCAGGCCCCGGCCTGTTCAACATTTACAGTTTTCTCAAGGACACGCGCCGCGCCGACGAGCCTGCATGGCTTGCTGAAGAGCTGAGTCGCGGTGACCCGCCAGCAGTCATCTCGCAGGCGGCTCTAGCTTGCCGCGCCGAAATATGTATGAAGGCACTTGACCTATTCGTGGCGTACTACGGGGCCGAGGCTAGTAACCTCGCACTCAAAGCAATGGCTACGGCAGGCGTGTACATCGGGGGAGGTATTGCGCCAAAGGTCATCGCAAAATTGCGTGACGGCCCGTTCATGAGTGCATTCACTTTCGGGGGCAGATTGACCTCATTACTGGAAGCGATACCGGTCAAGGTAATCATGAACGAGAAGACTGCGTTGCTTGGTGCGGCGCGGTTCGCCGCGCTCCGTGCAGGACTGATGAAATAGCCGGGCGACGTCCGCGTCGAGCGCATCGGCACCGCTGTCAAAGTACGCCGCATGCGCGCACAGCACTCAGGTTGAAAGGTGTCGGTTAAGGTGGGAGTCGGGGGCCGGCTACTTAATTTTATGGCACGTGCTCGCGCCTTCGCCGACCGAGTACACAAGCCGGTCAACTTTCCCCTGCGCGTCTTTGATAAACTCGATCTCCAAGTCCACAGTTTTGGCGAAGAATTTTGTTTCCGACTCGGCGAACAGAGGGAACCGGACCTTCGCCAACGTGGCAACCAACTGGTCGCCGTGGCGCGCAATTTCTATTGTGTCGTTGCGCCCGCGTTCATAGACGCCAGCGTAGGTGTCCAGTAATGCTCGTGGGAGCGTGAGTTCCTTGCGGGTCGGCGGGCCGAGTTCGCGGACCCAGATATTCCTGTATCGGATCGGGTCGCCGTGGTCTTGAAGCGATATCGGGAGCTTCTCAGGGTGCGGCTCGTACGGCTTGCGCTCGAGCCAACTGGTCGGGCCAGTCAGCGGCGCGTGGTACTGCACAAGTACACCGTTGTGAAAAACTGTGATAAACGCAGGCGAGACTAGGTTGCCTTTCGAATCGAACCGCGGCGCAATGTAAACAATGTCGTAGGTCTGCCACTGGCCGGGCGGCAGTGAAGCGTTGACCATAGGGGGGTACTGACCGTAGATCGCGCCTGCGGAACCGTCCGCGTAGGTACTGTTCTGGTAAGAATCCAGCACCTGCACTTCGTACCTGTCCATGCCGAAGAACACGCCGCTATTGCCGCGGCCCTGACCGGTCCCCTTCGGCGTTGGAGGTGTCGCCCATTCGATATGGAGCTGGCAGTCACCGAAGTTTTGAAGCGTCCGGATGCTGCCAGCGCCCGGGACACATTCCATGTAACCGTCCTGGACTTTCCACCGCGCCGGTGAGCCATCCATGCTCACCCACCGGCTCAGGTCGCGCCCGTCGAACAGCACAACTGCGTCTGAGGGTGGCCGCCCCACCTGCTCTTGTGTACTCGGCGCCGGTGGAACAACCACGCGCGGCTGCGGTTCGGTTCGGTCGTGCATCAGTGGGTTCAGCCGCTGCTGCGCGGCGCAAACCACCGGTGAGAGCGCAGCAAAAACCAACGCGATTAAAGCGCATGTGCCCGGCTCGAACAGCTTGGTGCGCATAACCGTAGGCACTTTATCGGGTTAGCCTGAACTGTAGCAAGCAATGGTGCCGATGGAGGGACTCGAACCCACACGCCCTTGCGGGCACCAGATTTTGAGTCTAGCGCGTCTGCCAATTCCGCCACATCGGCAACCGCTGATATTAAAACTCAATTGCACGCAAAAGTAAATACTGCAGACCGCCACGGCAAGGTCAAACGCTAGACCTGCCGGCCAAATGCAACATTTGCAGCATCTGCCGCGGGCGGCCGCCGCTAGCGCAGGGAACCAAAGCCCACCATTTCCGCACTGGGACAAATGCCGCTCGAACAGGGCTCGGCGCTGATGATCCTGTGCAGCAGATGCATCCGTGCTTGTAGGCTATTGTAGGCTAATATCTAAGAGCGACTTCATTTCTCCCAACCCAGGCCCCTACGCGGTACATGTTGTGCTGGGTTCGCGCGCACCCGCAAGTCTCCGGTGGACAGACACGAAAAAAAGCGCTATAAGTCCAAAAACACTGTGGGGATTCGCACGGCTACTCGAGAAATAGTTAGCGCGGCGCTTGAGTCCGTAAGTGAAGGAGAAAAGCTCCCGATAACAATCAACCAGGGACAAAACATATGAAACCTCGACTGTGGATCGCTGTTTCTATCTGCGCTGTGATTTTGTGGGTTGTGGCGAATTCAAACGGCGCAAGCTACGACATTATTGGTAAATACACCAATTGGCCAACTGCGTGGGTTCCGATCCCAGGCCTGGCCGATCCAAACGATAACCTAACGCGGTACTGGCTGGATTTTGTGGGCGATACCACGTACCCGGTCGGGTACTGGACAGCCACACACGATTATGTGTTCTTCAGAATGCGCGTCAGGAGCAACGCACCCCCATCGAATTTCAGTGACTCGGTCTTCGTGCTCATAGACGTTGTAGGGGACTCGCAGGAATACGTTCCGCAGTTCGGGTTCGTCTGGGACTCGAACCAGCGGGTCCAAGACCATGGCCTAGAAATGGTCAAGCTAGGGACACTGGGTACAACCTGGGGAGCGACTACGATGGATGACATTGACAACAGCTCGGGACAAAAACTGAGCAACGACATAAATGGGGGCGGACGAACCACCGATGGTTATGTACGGTTAACTGACAGCATCCCGGCCGGCGGGTTCGGGACAACAACGTTCTTGGATTTCGCCGTGGCATGGAATTACCTCACCAATTATACCAGTCTGGCTCCGACCCAACGTTGGCGCATCACGTTCGCCAGTATCGACAACGCCAACGATCACAACCAGCTCAGATACGACATTGCTGGCGGCGCAGGGCCGACCTCGCCTGTAACCAATGGGTGGAGTGGCGTGATTACCATTCCAGAACCGGCATTGCCAGCGCAGTTTGCACTCGTCGCCGGACTCATCGGCTTCGCCGCAGTTGTGTCGAAACGCGGCCGAAGAAGCAGCGCCTGAACAAACCGTCTTTCTTCCCGGCTGCGAGCTTTCGTCCGCACCTGGCACGTGATGCGCGTGCCGGGTCGCGCATAATCGCGCAGTCGGCGGTCACAAGCCAAAAGGCGCGGGCGCGTCAGAAATACCTCCCGACCATGCCCATTGAGACGCGCAATAGTGAGTAACACCTTCCCACTCACACCGCGCTTCAGCCCGGGGTGAATGCCGGCCCGC
>JANWZY010000131.1 GCA_025061935.1 Verrucomicrobiia bacterium | reverse complement strand
TTGGCTGCGGTAGGGTCTACGGCGAGATCGAACTCGTTTATTGCGCCCGCGCGAAGCGTCAGGTCGCCCGCAATGGTGAGGACGCCGGGTGAATTAGTGCCGCGCCCGGGCGAAACACCCCCGCCGAATTCGGCTGTGACACCGGCGACCTGGCCCGTGCCGCCGACCCGGCCGTTGAGCCACGGCCCGCCACGCACGGTGACATGCGTTCCATCAAGTCGTCCGTTGACCACAAGCAGGCCTTCAGCGACCAGGGTCGGGCCTGAGTAATCGTTTGTCGTGTTGATCACCAGCGCGCCGCGCCCGGCCTTTGTAAGCCGCATTGTGCCGGTCAATCGGCCCGGCCCGCCAAACTCGTAGTCCCGGGGCGAATGTACTGTGACTGTGCCGGGCGCGAGATCCCCGACAAGGCCAACCGGCAGGCTGTTTGAGCCGGTCAGATCAAACAGCACGGTGTCGCCCGGGCTGAACACAGCCGGCGCGGTTGTGTTGGTTGACCAGAACCAATTCGTGCGCCAGTTCGCCGTCGCGTAGTCCCAAACATTCGAAGCAGCGTCGCCGCGCCAGACCAGCATCGCGCTGGAAGCGAGCGGGGGCGGTGGCGGCGGCATTTCGTGGCCGAGATAGTAATCGGTGTAACTTGCCTGGTAATAACCTTTTGCGGTTGCCTGGCACCTGTACGCGGCATTCTGCATTAGGCAATAGAGTCGGTTCGTTGCTGGCGTTACGGTCGTGTATATCCGCAATTCGGCGTAATTGGTGGTCTTGAGCACCAATTCCTCACGCCAGTCGCCGATGATGTCGCCCCAGAACGCCGCGCGCCCGCCGTAAGCCGACCGTGCGCCTTCGGTGTAAACCGAATAAAGCCGGGTATAACCGCCGTCGAGGTTGTACTTTTCGATCACGATGTTGTACCCGTTCTCGTCAACGCCTCGGACGTGTTCACGCACCAGGTCTGCGTCCCACCACAACCCTTCGTTTGGCCACGGCACGGAAGTATGAATCCGTTCACCCTTGCAATTGTAAATTCCGCCCATCCCAACGGCGTACATCTCGACGCCTCTGTACCGCGGGTCAATGTCCAGTGCCACACCGCGGCCCACATCCACATTCCCGCCTGCATACCATTTTTTAATCATCCTGCCCGTGCCGGCCTCGTACAAAGCCATGCCGAGCAACGCTGGATTGTTTTGTTGTATTGCGAATGTCTCAAGCCCTGGCCGGTCCGGATCAATGTCGGTTGTATGGTGCCGGTCGCCATGCACAAGCTCAGTGTTGAACAAGACGCTTCCGTCGTCATCGAGCGCGAATCCGCCGAGCGAAATCTCGTCTTTGCCGTCGCCGTCCAGGTCGGCGATTCTGACCTGGTGGAAATCGCTACCCCAACCGCCAGCGGTGTAGGGCCTGCTCCAGCGCTGGGTTAACACGCCGTTGCGATAATCCCATGCGGTGGCAATCGACTGAAACGCGCCATCATCGCGCCTGTTCGCGCCGTAGAACACGATCGAGGGCCGCACGCCGTCCAGGTAGGCAATGAAAAACCACCCGTTCAACGGGCCGTCGCTCAGCCACGGGTTCGGCACGGTCCCGCGCGCCTTTTCAGCACCCGTCGCACCGTCCAGCACCGAGATGAACTGCTGACTATTGTTGGGGGCGCTGACCGAGCCGACAATGGCCCCGGCGCCGTTCCGGAACACAACAGCGTTGGCTGTGCAGACCAGCACCTCAGCGCGCCCGTCGCCGTCCAGGTCGTACACGGTGACCTTATCGCCGTGCCCCGTGCTGATCGCAGACGACCCCGGCTCGATATGATACTGGTTCGTGCTGTTGAACCCGAGGTCGACCTGGAAAAGCAGTGTCCCGTCGCGCCTGTAGCCCTGCAGGTACTGCGGGACATTGGCTGTTGTCGAAAGCCGGTCAACCACAAAATCGTACTCGCCGTCGCCGTCCAGGTCGCCCACCCAGCAAAACTTCACGTCGTAAGGCGGATAAGCACCGCCGATGACACCTTGCAGAGGCACAACCAAGTACTGGCGCGTGGGCGCATTCGCCGGCAGGCACGCGGGCGCGCTCATCGCTTGGGTGACCCCGGCGAACACGGGCTGAACAAACCACGCATTGGACAGAGCCAGGTTCGCCGTTGTATCCACAAAATCCGTGGTATTGGTGAGCAACTGCGAGTTCAGGCGCGTAATCGGCCCGCCTGCAGTCGAGCGGTACAGATTAAACCCTGTGTCAGGCGGGTCGGTGGCCAATAGGCGCCAACCGACGTACACGCTCGAGGTGCCGGTGCGCACGGCAACCACCCCGCGCCCGAGCTTTTCCATTTGCCGCTGCGCGTGCGCGGAGGCCAGCCCGAGCACGATTGCGCACACAACAAACAATCTTTGCAGCCTATTTGACCAACCGCATCTGCGAGGCAGGGTGCCCACCCGCAACCACCACGCCGCGTTGAACCTTCTTCGGAGGCACATTTTCCGGTGCAAAAATACAACAATTAATGCCCAGTGTCATTCCATTGGAATTGACGGAAATTCTCGAAAAGCACGAACCATCCTGCCTGGGCCAAGAGGCATGCGCAGTTTAGCCCAACTCGGTTCAGGCGCTCATAAGCATTTCACTTGAATTGGCGCAAAACCATCAAAACGGTGAGCGGGTGCGACTTGATCTTCCGCGCTTCGGTTTAAGGCGGTAACTCGCTGTGGCGGTGCGCGCCGGCTGCGGCGCAGGCGCGTTGCCGGCTAGTGCGCGCTTCAGTTCGCGAATCTGGTCGCGTAAAAGTGCGGCTTTCTCGAACTCGAGATTGTTCGCCGCCGCGAGCATCTCTTCTTCCAACTCGCGGATCGTGGCGGTCAGGTCCACGTCCATCCCGGCGTCGCGCAACACCATATCGGCCTGTTTCCGCTTGGTTTCGTAGCTTGCGAGACTTTCCTCGACGGCGCGGCTGACGCTCCGGGGAGTTATGCCGTGTTTCTTGTTGTAAGCGATCTGTTTCTGGCGCCGGTACTCGGTAATGGCAACGAACCGCTTGATGCTGTCGGTAATCACATCTGCGTACAAAATCACCTCGCCGTTGAGGTGACGTGCTGCGCGGCCCGCGGTCTGGATCAGGCTCGTCTCGCTCCTGAGGAACCCCTCCTTATCCGCGTCTAGAATCGCCACGAGCGACACCTCCGGTAGGTCGAGACCTTCACGCAAGAGGTTGATGCCTACCAATACATCGAACTCGCCTTTCCGTAATGCCCGCAAAATTTCGACACGCTCGATCGCGTCTATCTCGCTATGCAAATACTGCACGTTGATTCCGATCTCGCGCAGGTAATCTGTCAGCTCTTCTGCGGTGCGCTTGGTGAGCGTGATAACCAGCACTCGCTCTTTGCGCTCAGCGCGCTTGCGGCATTCCTCGATCAAGTCATCAATCTGCCCTTTGAGCGGCTTGATGGTCACTTTCGGGTCCACGAGTCCTGTGGGCCGCACGACAAGCTCGACCACACCCGGGATCGGCCCTTTGTCCAGTGCAAGCTCCGGCGCGCCCGGCGCAGGCTCTTCGAGCTCGAAATTAGGTGGTACAGGCGCGCCAGCGCGCCGCAGTGCATCGGCACGTGCCCATGCGATTTCGCGTTCGCCGGGCGTCGCGCTAACGTAAATCGTCTGGCCCTGGAGCGCCTGGAACTCGTCGAATCGCAGCGGCCGGTTATCGAGCGCGCTCGGGAGCCGGAACCCGTAATCAACCAACACTTGTTTGCGCGAGCGGTCGCCCTCGTACATGCCGCGCAGTTGCGGAATGGTCGCGTGCGACTCGTCTATGATGAGCAGGTAATCGCGCGGGAAGAAATCGAGCAGCGTGCATGGGCGCGATCCTGGTGGGCGCCCGGCAAGGTGCCGCGAGTAGTTCTCGATGCCGTGGCAATACCCGGTCTGCTCGAGCATCTCGAGGTCGTATTCGGTTCGCATCTTGATCCGCTGCGCTTCGAGCAGTTTGCCCTGCTTCTCGAACCATTCGATCCGCTCGCGCAACTCTTCGCGGATGGACTCGAGCGCGTTTTTGAGCTTCCGCTCGGGAGTAACAAACTGCTTGGCCGGGAAAATGATCGCCGCCTCGACCTCTTCAATTCGCCGACCTGTGAGCGGGTCGAACCGCGTGATCCTGTCAATCAAGTCGCCGAAGAATTCGACCCGTACCGCGTCTTCGGTGTATGCAGGGCAGACCTCGACGGTGTCGCCGCGGACGCGGAACCGCCCCCGCGTGAACTCGATGTCGTTCCGGTCGTACTGTAGCTCGACGAGGCGCTCGAGCAGCTTTTCGCGCCCGATTGCTTCGCCCACCTGCAGCCGGATCATCATTTCCTCGTAATCTTCCTTACTCCCGATGCCGTAGATGCACGAGACGCTGGCGACCACGATCACGTCGCGGCGCGTGAACAGGCTGTTCATGGTCGCGAGCCGCATCCGCTCGATCTCCTCGTTGATCGAGGAATCCTTCTCGATGTATGTGTCGGTTTGCGGGATGTACGCCTCGGGCTGGTAGTAGTCGAAGTAGCTAATGAAGAACTCGACTGCGTTGCGCGGGAAAAAACTCTTGAACTCGGCGTAAAGCTGCGCGGCCAGCGTCTTGTTGTGCGAAATGACCAGCGTCGGCTTGTTTACGTTCTTGATGACGTTTGCAATCGTGAACGTCTTGCCCGAGCCGGTCACACCGAGCAGGACCTGGTGCTGTGCCCCGGCGAGTATGCCTTCTGTGAGTTTGGCAATCGCCTCGGGCTGGTCCCCAGCCGGCTCGTATGGCGCCACAAGCTCGAACATGCACGCTAAACCTATTCTGGTGGTTGGGATACGTCAATTTTTCGCATAGTTGGCGCCGGTCAGTTACGCGCGGCGGTCCATTCATCCGCGCTGTGCGCGTGGTCAACGGGAACGCAATCTGTCGGACCCCGTTTGGAAATTGTGCCGCTGCCAGCTTCAAGTTTTCCCTGAGGACCGTTGCGGCCATAACTGCACTAGGGTTTACCCCAAGTCCTGTACCACAACCAGCCCACGTGATTGCTGTTGAGCCTTGTAAAACTCGGAAACGCTTTTCACACCGCGCCGTTAGCGCTTGGCTTCAGCCCGGTATAAAAAGCACACCCAGCGGTAAGCCGTTTTAACGGCTTGGCTTGTAAGCATAGGACTGTTGGAAACGGTTTTCTGGATCGGCGCGGGCTTTCACCGGATTGGAACCCGGCATTAATGAAACGGGTGACCCCATTAACTCAAGATGCCTGCTACGTTGAATCTGGTCTTTGCATGAGCCTGGTCCTTGGCGCAGAATGTGCACGTGCTCAGGTTGGAACAGGTCGATAAGTTTCTGAAGGTTTGTCTCGAGGCGACCATTCTGAGTTTTGTCATTTGCTTGGTGATTCCCGTGTTTGCCTGGCCGAGAGCGTTCGGCCCGGCAGACTACGGCCCGCTGGCGCTGGCCGGTGCAATATTAGTTACGTATCTGCTCGCCAAGTGGCGACCGGCGTTCCTTGTTGTTTGGCTTGCTGCATACGTAGCTGTATATGCTTCGCTCTCGTGGTGCGGCCAATACGCGCTATGCAATTTCGGCGGCAGTGATAACCGCTTCTTGTGGTGCCCTGCGTATTGCGCCAAGCCGGTCTATTCCATCTTGTCGGTCCGCCCGAAGCACCACTTACAGCCTGCAGGTTGGTTTTTCCTCCCGCTCCTTGTTCTAGATCGCATGACAATCCATCCAACGCGATGTGAGGAAGAATTGATGGTCTCTGATACGGCGGAACAGGGCAATTAGACTGGATAAGAGCGCGCTTTCGGAATCCGAGTGGGGAACGGATCGTTAACGGCCCCCCATACTGCCACACGGCTACGAGAAACAAGCCCGGGCGGCTGGGTTCTGCGGTGCTCAGCGCGCTCGCGCTAAGCGCGGCGTCTGGCCTCGAACGGTTTGGTCAACGTGGGTGCCGTTCTCAGCGCGTAGCTGCGTTTTTAAAGCGCAGAACAGACTGAAGCCCGCTAAATTTGGCTTTGCGTTTTTTACAAACGCAGCTACCGGAACGCGAGAGGCCGGGTGGCATCTGGCAACACGATATAGGAACCGCCTCGCCGCTGTAGCTGCGCTTGTGAAAGCGCAGTAGAAGCGCAGCGCGTTCCTGGATCGGGCCACCAGACAGCCACGTTTTTACAAACGTGGCTACCACTTCTACGCAATCGTAGGTACGGTTTGACACCGCGCAGTCGCGATTGCGGAAGCAGAATCGCCACCATGAAGCTGGTGACAATGGCTTCCACGCTTTAGACAAGCGTGGGTGGGAGAAAAATTGAATCTGACGGTGGGCTTGAGGCCGGCGGGCTTGTTTCCGGCTCAAGACACTCCGCGCACGAAATAAACCCCGGCAGTCGCATCGGCGTCTCAAGGGCGGCAACTCGCTATCACTTTTTTCTGCGCGCGCATTTACCTCACACTCCGCATGGCAGTTTTGTCGGCTGGTTCGCTTGCCACCCCTAAACGAACTCTGCGTCTCCAATCCGCGGCTCGGAGACATGTGCTACCCAGCGGCTGCACCGGTGCCTGGTCCAAGCGTACATTTGCGCGCCCAAGTCGCCCTCGACTAAAACATGGTTCCTCAAGACTCAATTTCACCCGAGTCCGAAACTGTTTAGGTGTCCCGGCACGCTGTTAAAGCCGCTGAAGCGGCTGGTGGTGAACCAGAACGGCGTCGGTAAAGAAGCGCTGTTTTTCGCTGCCCTGCTCAGGTTTGTGCTTGCCACCGAGCCAATCAAACGCTAGCGGTACCTGACGGCGGGCGCAGTCGAGAGCCAATGTGTCGTGTGCCGTGGCGGGAACGAATTGCGCCGGACTCATACTGCGAAGCGCGCGAAATGTGGGGTAGTTGAGATGCGGCTGACGGCGCAGGCTTGAGAAAATGCACCTTGAGATCTCATACGAATGGTCTCCCGAGCTGGTGCGGCGCGGTACGCGGCGATTCATCTGGCGGTATGCAGGTGCGCGGCTTGTCGCTGTGGGACTCGTGACGGCCGGCGTTGCTTTGCTTTTAGCTGCCGGTTATGCGGGGGCTATTTGGTGGTTTATCATCATCCTTTCGCTTATCTACTTTGCAGTGTGGGTTGCTTATTACCGGACGGCAACCAACATTTGCCGGGAAATGCCGGACCGCAAGGTCACGGTTCGGATTGCCCCAGAAACCATCACTTTTGAGACGAGCGACCAGACCACCACAATGAAGTGGTCTCGCATCAAGAAGATATGGCGGTTCCGCGATGTTGTGTTGCTGTTCACTTACGACCCGCACTTTTATCTCATCTTGCCTTCCTCTGCGCTTGGTGAAGACGGCCTGCGGTTCATCGCGGAAAAAGTCAAAGCGCACGGCGGACAGGTTGTTTGACCCGTTGGCAGAATGGGGTTGACATCGGGACAATACCCGTGATTCAATGCGACAAGCTTGAGATTGTTGGTGTGTGCGGCTTCCCGTGGCCGGGGCCAATTCAGGCTGCGCCGACCAACACGTAGCAACAAGCGCAGAGATGCGGTTTTCGAATCTCATCTGTCCGCGTTGCGCGGCGGCCTATCCACTGTGGCGCGTGATGACCGGCCCCAGGCGGTACGTCTGCCCGTGCTGCAAAAGCAAGCTCGCAATCTCGGCCAGCTCAGCCGGAAGATTAGGCGCCACGCTCGGCCTTATCTATGCCTCTACCCTGATGCTTGTCGTTTCGATTTGCGGGCCGAGCATTGTGAGCTCGTGGTCTTTTTGGGTTTTGGTGGTTCTCCTCGGGTACCTCACCGGCGGTATCGTGGCGACAAGGGTTTGCCGATTCGTTTCCTACGAACAATTGCGTGCAGACGCCAACCGACCTGGAGTACTTAGCGGCATACCACCCCGCGACCGCAAAATTCTAATGCTGGCTTTTGCGGCGCTAGTTGGTGCCGCTACACTTTTGCGCTCGTGCACATCATTCCCCGACCCGCTCGTG
>JANWZY010000130.1 GCA_025061935.1 Verrucomicrobiia bacterium | reverse complement strand
CCTGCCCAATGATTTCGCGAGTTATCGCATCGAATTGCTTGTGTACCCGGGCTGACCGGCATCTCTCGGATTTTTCAAATGTCGCTTCGAAAACGCTTAGGTTGTTTTTTGATGATGCGGTGCGAATTCGTAGGCGAGCTATAGCCGCCGCCATGCTGTGTTCCGGAAATGCTGTTCGGCTGTGTTCAAGCAAAAACGGGTTTGGC
The DNA here is from genome assembly GCA_025061935.1 of Verrucomicrobiia bacterium. Taxonomy (GTDB): domain Bacteria; phylum Verrucomicrobiota; class Verrucomicrobiia; order Limisphaerales; family DTLC01; genus DTLC01. Next base: position 7,839 of record JANWZY010000130.1, on the reverse strand, counting down.
TTGAACCGATTTGTACCTGGCAATGTCTATCCAATTGATAACGTGAGCGACAAATGGGCGCCGACGCGAATAGCCAGCTTGGACCGAAGTCACACCTTGGCAGCGTGGGTGCTGCATCTGTTGGTGGCCTTCCGGTTGTAGCGCACGTGGATGGTGCTGACAGATTATGTTTTGCTATTACAACTGCGCTGGTTTTGACAATTTATGTGGCCACAATTGCCCCGGCGTTTCGCTTGAGTGGTCTGGGTTATTTTCGACCGCAGCCATGCATGGCGGAGTGCCGTTTTCTGGTGGGTACCCGGTCTGGACCATCTACGCATGGGCTTTTGCTAACTTGCTCCCGGTGGGGAATTTTGCGTGGCGAGTGAATCTTAGCTCGGCTGTTGCGGCAGCCGCAGCGTCCGGCCTGATTGCTATTACCGTTTCGTTTGGAGGCGGAAGGTTGCTCGATGGCTCAAGTGGCTCTCGCCTACTGCGGCCATTGCATCTGAAACTGATCCGAGGCGTTTGTGGGTACGTGGCCGGGGCCGCGTTCGGGTTGAGCGGCGCAGTTTGGGGTAAAGCTGTCGTGGGCGAGTTTTGGACTCTAGGGGCGTTGTTGTTTGCCGGTGTGTTGTGGCTGTTTACAGGTTGGTTTTTCAAACCCGCGAGCCGATGGCGACTGTATTGCGCATTTTTTCTCGCGGGCATGCTTCTCACGAACAATCAAGAACTACTGGTTGCATTGCCGGCTTTGATTGCGGGTGTGATTTTGGCGGACAAAAAACTCGGGAGCGGTGCCGCATTGTTGGTTTTGCCGTCGGCCGCAGTTTTGACTGCGTTGCACCAGTGGTGGTTATGGATTGATTTTCCGGGCAGGCCGAATTGGCCGGTTCTGGCCGTGTTTTTGGGAGCAACCGGTATCGGGGCTTTCTATGCGTTCAAGACACGGTCCGCCAGCTCCGAATGGAAGGCTGGCGCGCTTTGCGCATTGGCCCTGGCCTTCGGGTTGGCGTCCCATCTTTACATCCCGCTGGCCTCAATGACAACGCCGCCGGTCAATTGGGGGTATTCACGAAGTGTTGAGGGATTTTTGCATACCATTGGACGCGGCCAGTTTGAAGCGCCGAATCCGGCGGAAGAAATCGGCGTGCTCGCGCAGCACCTGTGGTGGTTTCTGAAACTGCTGAGCAAAGATTTTGGCGTCATTTATCTGCCTTTTGCGCTGTTGCCAATTGTGCTTTTACGGTCGGTGACACCGGTCGGACGCAGGTGGCTGCTTGCGCTTTTGGCGATGTTCATTTGCGTTGGCGTGGTCATGTTGGCGGTGGTGAACCCCCAGCCCGACACGGCGGACATCAAGCTTCTCAGGCAATATTTCACCGGTGCTAACGCGGTGCTCGCTTGCATGTGCGGAGTCGGCCTGATTCAGGTTGCACTGCTTGTAACAAGGTCGAAGCAAGACGCTATCCGATGATGGAACCGGTTGTGTGTCCAGTATCTGCATCGCGCTGGATAAAAACGCGCGGTCGGTGCCAGTCGTTGATTGTTGGGTAAATCGCGTGTGGTATTTGTCAGGTGCCAGCGGCGTCGCAGTGTTGTTATACCCGTTTGGATGCCGGCGCGGAGATGTGCTTCCCCTAGGGTCGTATTGGGGGGCTAGGGTTTGCGCCTAGGCGTGAATCAGGTTTCGTTCCCGATTGGAGGTTTTTACATTTTGGAAGATAATTGGTGCATGGCGATACGCGGGGCAGCGGGTAAGCATCCGATGCGGATATGTCTCGGTAGCGAGGTCGGTTTGGAGCAGAGTGGTGACCACAATTGCCACCGGACTTGAACGTGGAGCGTTGTACAAAATCGGAAAAGGCGTCGTTCCCGAAGGTGGGCGCGTTGGGTCTTGGACAAACCGGTCAGGGTGTGCAGGGTGTGTTAATTGTTTCGAGCTGTGCGGCATTTCGACATGAACTCAGCCTGGTCGTTCAGCGTGTGCCGGGGTTGGCTGTCTGTGGTGAGGCGGAAAGTGTGCGGACAGTTGCAAGTGCTATTGCGAGGTTGAACCCCAGTATTGTGGTGCTGCACTTCAAGAGCGAGACGGTTAACAATCTCGCCCTTATCCATTTTCTCAGGACAAAATTTCCCTCGCTGCGGATATTGGTTGTTTCGAATCAGAACGACGAGGTGTCTGCAGAACGCGCCTTAAGATTGGGCGCGAACGGGTACCTGCCCAGGTCAGAAATGGAACATGAATGTGTTCACGCGCTGCGTGTTGTCGCGCGCATGGATGCATACACCACGCCGGCAATTGCGGCGCGAATATTCAGAAAGGCTTACCAGGGAGGCCTCGCTCACAGCAAGCGAGCCCCGGCTCTCACTGCGCAGGAAATGAGAATACTCGGCTTGCTCGGGGCTGGACTCGATCACCGCGAAATAGCGCGGAGGCTTCGGATAAGCAGGCCTGCGCTTCAAGCACAATGTGCTGCGCTCAGACGCAAGCTTCGGCTCCGCAGCAACGAAGCGCTGCGCGCGTATGCGTGTGGGCGGTTGTGAAAAGGTGGCGGGCTGAACCAAGACATCCTTTCGATCGGGTGGTTTGGGCGACAAGTTCGGCAATGGATATTTGTACTCTTGTGAAAGCTTAGCAGCTTTCCGGCTCCAGAAGCGCAGGGTATTGGAAGGACTGGTAAACGGGCTGTTTAAGCTACGAGAAGGATGCACAAGGCCGTCCCTTCATCACGCGCAAGGCGAGTTTTTGTCAGGGTTGCGATTGCATCGCGGACTCGCATGGTTTTTTGACGCGCTCACAACTCGGCTGCGCAAGCGATGCGATTTATTACCGTGCGCGTACCGGTCGAGAGCGCAAACCATAGGTAATTTTCCTAGGCCAAAGTCGGGGTTTTACCCGATTGACGCATCTGTGCGCATGGAAAAGATTGTATCGTCGTTTTTTGCCAGGTATTGGCGAATGACGACAAACCGGACTTAGTTAGACAGGCTGGTGATGCAAAGATGAGGGGGAACGGCATGCCGCTTAGTTCGGGAGCTTGGCGGCAGGCATGAAGGCAACCCGGGTATAGCCGGGGTTGCCTTCAAAAATGGGGCGGAACAATAGGGAAGGCGAGCGCAGCTTTTGTTTATGATGTAGCGCGTGTGCTAGGGGATAACGGGGAAAAATGACGTCGGCGTATCCCTTGAGTGCGCGCAGGCGGCGCTTCGAGTCCCTCGGATCGTGGCTAAAGATGAAAGCACAGCCGGAAGCACGGCAAGCCGACGGCGAGAAACACCTTGGCAGCGGAGCACCGCCCATTCCACGGTGGAAGCGCGCCTGTGATCTTGTCCTGACACTTCTTTCGTCGCCGCTCTGGCTGCCTGTCGCAGCATTAATCGCCATTGGGATCAAGCTCCACTCACGAGGCCCGATCCTTTTCAAACAATTGAGGGTTGGTTATAGGGGGACACTTTTTACCTGCCTGAAGTTCCGCTCGATGAAAGTTGGGGCTGATCAGGCGCGGCACAAAACGCATCTTGAGCGACTGATTCGTAGCGGAGCACCGTTGGTAAAGCTCGACGAGCGCGGAGACGAGCGTGTGTTCGGGTTCGGAAAGCTGTTACGGGCGACGGGTTTGGACGAGTTGCCCCAATTAATAAATGTTTTGCGGGGCGAAATGAGCATCGTCGGGCCGCGGCCGTGCCTGCCCTATGAGTACGCGGCTTACCCCGAGTGGGCAAAGAAGCGTTTCGAAGCTTTACCCGGGTTAACGGGTTACTGGCAGGTTTATGGGAAAAATCGCACCACCTTTTACCAGATGATCCAAATGGACATTTGGTACGTCGAGCACTGCTCGCCGCGTCTGGATTTTCTGATTATTGCGCGCACGCCGGTCGTAGTCGCGCGCCAGTTTATTGAAATGCTGGTCCGCAGACGCTGGCGCGCAGCCGACACCGGGCAAACTGTGGATTCGGCTGCCGATGCACAAAAACCTGAACTGGTGAAAAATCTAGTAGGCCGATGAAAAAGCAAGTTAACGTTGGCGTTGTCGGGTGCGGATATTGGGGGCCGAATTTGGCGCGGAACCTCCGCCAAATCCCCGAGTGCAACCTCAGGTATGTTTGCGATACCAACCCGGAGCGGCTGTTGCATATGCGCCGGCTTTATCCGGAGGTGGAAGGCACGCAGAACTTCGACACACTCCTTAATGGCGCGTTAGACGCGATAGTTATCGCTACCCCCGTGCGCTTCCATTATCCGATGGCAAAATCGGCTTTGTTGGCTGGCAAGCATACTTTTATCGAGAAGCCGATGGCGTGCTCAGTCGCCGAGTGCGAGGAACTGATCGAGTTGGCACACAAGCAGGGTCTGGTTTTGATGGTCGGACATACATTCCTTTACTCGCCAGCGGTGCTCAAGATAAAAGAAATTATCGAATGGGGCGATATCGGCGAGCTTAGGTACATAAGCGCGCGCCGGCTCAACCTCGGCCTGTTCCAAAAGGACATTAACGTAACATGGGACCTTGCCACGCATGACATCTCGATTGTGTTGTATATCATGGACGAGATGCCGGTCTCGGTCTCGTGCCGTGGGGATGCGCATGTAACTCCTGGAGTCGAAGACGTAAGCACGCTTTACCTGTCGTTCAGAAAGAACAAGGCTGCCACAGTTCACAGCAGTTGGCTTGATCCGAAAAAGGTACGCGAAATGACATTCGTCGGCTCGCGCCGCATGATTGTGTACGACGACGTGTCGCTCCACGAAAAGATAAAGATATACGACGCCCGTGTCGAAGTGCCCCCGCATTACGACACTTTTGCTGAGTTCCAGTACTCATACCATTACGGGGATGTTTACATCCCTTATATCAAGCAAGACGAGCCGTTGAAGCTGGAGTGCCAGCATTTCATTGATTGCATCCGCGAGGGTAAAACGCCGCGTACCTCGGGTGAAAACGGATTGCAGGTCGTGCAGATATTGGAGCTTGCGACCCAATCGCTCAAACATAACGGGGTGTCCGTACCCGTGCCTGAGCGGCGGCAGTGGGCGGGCCTGCATTCGCCCTTGTTAAGTACGGAAGTTTCAGAACCGACCCGTGTCGCAGCATGAGCTACTTAGCTGAGAACTTCCAACGGATCGCCCCGGACGTGAAGTTGGGTAAAAACGTCCGGCTCGGGCCGTTTGTGAACCTGTATGGATGCGAGATTGGCGACGAGGTCAAGATCGGCGCTTTTGTCGAGATCCAAAAGGGCGCCAAAATCGGTAACAGATGTAAAATTTCAAGTCACACTTTCATCTGCGAAGGGGTGACCATCGAGGACGAAGTCTTCGTCGGGCACAATGTCACGTTCATAAACGATCTGTATCCCCGAGCGACTAACGCCGAAGGGAAACTCCAGACAGAGAAAGATTGGAAATGCATTCCAACACTGATTAAGCGTGGCGCATCGATCGGCTCGGGCGCAACCGTGTTGTGCGGGGTCACCATCGGTGAGCGTGCGCTGGTCGGAGCCGGCAGCGTCGTTACTCGGGATGTCCCGCCTTTAGCGGTCGTGGCGGGCAATCCGGCGCGGGTAATCAGGATTTTGGCCGGGGAGGGCCGATATGAAAGTGCCGTTCCTTGATTTGAAGGCGCATCACGAGCCGCTACGGGCTGAGATCAATGCCGCAATAGCGGAAGTGATTGATTCGTGTGCATTTGCTGGGGGGCCGTTTGTGGCGCGGTTCGAGGAAGAGTTTGCGCGTTATTGTGGTGCCCGCTTCGCCGTCGGTGTGGGCAGTGGCACCGACGCTCTCTGGTTGACCTTGCTTGCGCTGGGCGTCGGCCAAGGCGACGAGGTCATTACTGTCCCGAACACTTTCATGGCCACCGCCGAAGCGATTAGCTATACGGGTGCTCTGCCCGTGTTCGTTGACGTGGATGAGGAAACTTACACGATGGACGCGGAATTGCTCGAACAGGCAATCACTCCGCGTACCAAGGCCATCATCCCGGTGCACTTGTTTGGTCAATGCGCCGACATGGATCGAATTCAGGAGATCGCGGGGCGACACGGGGTGCCCGTGGTCGAGGATGCGTGCCAGGCGCATGGCGCGACGTACAAAGGCCAGAAGGCAGGAACGATGGGGGTGGCCGGGTGTTTCAGCTTTTATCCCGGGAAGAACTTGGGGGCATTTGGTGAAGCCGGTGCCGTGGTAACCAATGACCCGGATTTAGCCGAAACTATTCGCATGCTCCGGGATCATGGCCAGGCGCGGAAATATGTTCATTCCAAGATTGGTTGGAACGCGCGCATGGACGGCATTCAGGCTGCAGTGCTTAGGGTCAAGTTGGCACGCCTGGACGAAGTGAATGCGCGCCGACGCGCACATGCAGCGCTGTACCGAGCACTTTTGGCAGACTGTGAAGATGTGATTTTGCCCATAGAAGCTCCGTGGAACATGCACGTGTATCACGTTTATGCAGTCCGAGTTAAAGACCGCGATGGCGTGATGGAGGCGCTTGCCCAACGAGGAGTCGGGTGTGGAATTCATTACCCAATCCCGATTCATTTGCAGGAAGCATATAACCGGCTCGGGCACAAGCCTGGTTCGTTCCCGGTGGCCGAGCGGTGCGCGCGCGAACTTTTGTCGTTGCCGATGTATCCGGAGCTGACCTGCGAGCAGATTCGGTACGTGTGCGCGGAATTAAAAAAGGTCGTCGCAGCGCGCAGAGGCTATGAATGTGTCGCTTAAACCAGCGCAGTTTGCAGGCGCAGAAGCCAAGCGCGCGCAAGCGTTTGGCGGACGCCATTTGCTTTTGCAGGTGAACCCGGTTCAGTATCCGGGGTGGGATTCCCTATTGCATGCTCATCCAGATCGGTGTGTTTTCCACACTGCTGCTTGGGCTCGGGTATTGACTGAGACTTACGGGCACGAGCCTGCTTATTTCACGCACTTCTATGGAGGGGAGTTGGCAGGGTTGTTGCCCGTAATGAAGGTCTCCAGTCTGTTTGTGGGGGCTAGGGCGGTCTCGTTGCCATTTACAGACTACTGTCCGGCGTTGTTCGGGCCAGATTGTTATCAGAATGAGTTGTACAAGCTTGCGTTGCAGTGGAGCCGTGCCGCAGGCTGCCGGTTCATAGAGTTCAGGGGCAACGGCAACGGTATGCCGGGAGCCACCCCTTCACTTGTTTTCTATGGCCATATAGTTGACCTTAACGGCGGCGCAGGGCGTGCGTGGGAGCGACTGGATCCAGCCGTGCGACGTGGGGTGCGCAAGGCGAAGGAAGCAGGAGTCGATGTCAAATTCAGTACGGAAGAAGAGGCCGTCCGCGAGTTTTACCGGTTGCATTGTAAAACGCGGCGAAGACACGGGTTACCGCCGCAGCCGTACAGTTTTTTCAGAAATATTGCTGCACACATATTGCAGCACGGGCTTGGGGTTGTGGCCACGGCGAACTGGGAAGGCCGCGCGATTGCTGCCGCGATCTTTCTATGGTTCGGGCGGCGTGCAGTCTATAAGTACGGTGCCTCGGATTATGCGTTCCAACATTTGCGGCCGAACAATTTGGTTATGTGGCAGGCTATCGAGTGGCTGGCAGAACGAAGGTACGAATCTTTACATCTGGGCAGGACCTCGCGGGGGAACGAAGGACTCCGTCGGTTTAAGCAAGGGTTTGGTGCGGTTGAGGAGACAATTGCTTATTACAAGTTCGACGTAGTCCAGAATTGTTTCGTCAGGGATGTGGACCGAGCGCTGGGCTGGTACAACTCTGTGTTCCGAAGGTTACCGGTACCAGTGCTGCGACTGGTAGGGACGTTACTTTACAAACATATCTCGTAGGGTGGAGAAAATGCGCGGAATAGCTGTGTTTGGGCGTACTGGAGCT
>JANWZY010000012.1 GCA_025061935.1 Verrucomicrobiia bacterium | reverse complement strand
TGACCGTCAAAAGTTATCGGCAACCTGCTCCGGAACGCGATGCCGAGCGTGAATTCTTCGCTCACGCGCCACAGGCACCCGAGGTTATACCCCACGCTGACCCCGTCGCCGCAAAACCTGAAATAGTTGATGTACGGGGGCGCGTAATGCCGGAGCAACCCTTGTTCCAAGTAAATGCGCGCGTAATTGAGCGTCACGCCCGCGCCGAGCGCGAAATTTTCCGTCAGCTTCAATGCCACGACCGGGTTAACCGTGACAAACTCGAGGGAGCTTTCCAGTGCTACTGTTCTGAACCCGGTGTTTTGCGGCCATTTGAGCGCGCCACCGAACGGCGCATAAATACCGAACCCAAAACTGAGCAGCGCCCCGGGCGGCGTGTATGCGTAGAACACGCTTCCTGCTACTGCGTCTTTTTCCGCGATCTCGAAGCTGCCGCGCCGATCAGGCCGCGTAAAGCTCGGGCTGTAGTAGATGCCTGCCAAAGTACCGCGCAAATTGTGCCCTTCCAATTGTGCGATTCCGGCGGGGTTGTAGCACACCGCTGATGCGTTATCTGCAGTGGCAACAAATGCGTCTCCGCGCGCAACGGCAAAACTGTCCTGGCCACCAAGCCGCATTCCATTGCCGGGTAACCGCGCCGGCAACAGCGAAATCGCCATTACTACAACTGCTGCTGGAATGCGCTTTCTCATTCGGCGGCTGCAGTGCGCGCGGCGGCGCTCCGAAATAGCTACACCCGAGCAACCAGTCCTGCAAGCAACTTCGATGCCCAAGCTATGGCAATTGCGCGGCGCCCCACCAGCCAACTCGCAAGCTCAGAGGGGATTGTCCATGCGGACGGGATTCCGGAACTCACACGGGCCACGTATAGGCAAGACAATATTTCACGCTGATGCCCATCATGCCATGACAGACCCTCCAGCCGCGCACTGCGCGCGCTTGAGCAGAGTTATTGGTTGACAAAACAGCTCGGACTTTGGCCATGCTAACTGCGGCTGACGGGTGCTGTACCGTTCCGCCATGTACACAGAGAAGTCAGATGTGGACAAATTCCGATACGAGCGCGCGCTGCTGCGGACCGGCGTAAAAAGCGTAGCCGGAGTTGACGAAGCAGGGCGCGGGCCGCTTGCCGGCCCGGTGGTAGCAGCAGCAGTGGTGCTCCCAGCCGAATGGATTGCAGGGGGTGCACCACCCGAATTGACCGGACTGACAGACTCCAAACAACTCAGCGCGCGCCAACGCGAGCGGTACTTCGACCTGCTGACCAGAGTGTACAAAATCAGGTTCGCGACGGCCCAAGTCGAAGCGCACACGATTGACAGCATCAACATCCTTCGCGCCACACACCATGCCATGATGGTTGCGGTCGCCAAGCTCGAGCCGGCACCGGAACACGTGCTTGTGGATGGCAAGTTCGTACCAACCATTACGATTCCGCAAACTGCGATAATAGGCGGCGACGCACTGAGTTTCGCTATAGCAGCCGCGAGCATAATCGCCAAGGTGACGCGTGACCGACTCATGCTCGAATATGACAAGCTCTGGCCCATGTACGGCTTTGCACAACACAAAGGTTATGGCACCGCGCAACACATGGCTGCTTTAGCACAATTCGGCCCGTGCCCGATCCACCGGCGCAGTTTCGCGCCCGTGCGCGCATTCACGGCTGGGGATTGAAGCCACGCACATCTTCGGTGCGCGCGGTCGCGGTTGACCGGTCGAAAAGCCGGGCTTAGAAACAGACCAATTAACAATGGGATTGTTTGCCAAGCTCGCCGAATTGTTCACGCGGAAGCGCGCACTTGTGCAGTTTGCGCATGGGCGGCTCGGTGAACGCGCGGCAAAACGGCACCTAAAAAAACTCGGCCTCAAATTCCTGACAGCGAACTATCGCAGTCCGCGCGGGGAGATTGACCTGGTGTTCCGAGATGGCGATTGTCTAGTGTTTGTCGAGGTCAAGACGCGGTCATCTGAAGACTGGGTACGGCCCGCTGCGGCTGTTAACGAAGACAAACGCCGCGCGCTTACGCGCGCCGCACTCGATTACCTCGAGCTGCTAGGCAATCCGCAGGTCAAGGTGCGGTTCGACATAGTCGAGGTGTTGCTCGAGCACGGCAAGGTGCGCGCCGTACGGCACCTGCCCAACACATTCGCCATGTCAGCACCATACAGGTACGGATGAACCCGAGAAAAAGCGAGCAACGCTCTGGTGCATGACAGCTCTCTGAGAGTGAACGAACCCCACCTGCGCTACCAATCACACAATTTCTCCGCGTAAGCTGCTGAGCCGTCGCGGAGCCAGCCGTCCAGTTGCGCCTGGTCTTTGAGCTGCTGCCCGCGTTGCCTCCGCACAACGAAAAAGCTCGTCGTGACCTCGGCTAGCCCGGTCATGTCCACCCACAGCTTTTCGAACTGCGCGACTGGGAAAACGTCTTCTTGGCCGTGGCCCCAGCGTTTCTTGACGTCCTTGATTGTAATGTATGTCGGCATGCGCGCAGCCACTGCACGCACAGCAGCAGTCACTTTTTCCTGATTCGTCAGGTCCTGGCGCGCGAGTCCGAACACGCCCAGGAGCTTGTCTATATCGATCCAGCACGTGTTTGTATTGTAATAGCTCAGCGCAAATTCCTGCTCCTCGCGCGGCATGGCCAGGCCTTCGACAAGCCGCACGCGACCGTTCACACGCGCGAGGCCGCCCCCGCGATCTTCGACCCTGCGCGGAACCACCTCGAAGCTGAGGCATGTCCCACGGGCGATATGCAAACCGAAAATGGCCGGGTCCGCATCCGCGCCGAGCGTGTCAATGTTGTGCATCATCAAGTATTTCAAGCGCGGGTTGGCTTCTATCAGCCTGAGCAGTACGCCGTTCCGCAACATGTTTGGTATCTCGAACCAGTGCCCGACCGGGTGCAAACATTGCGTGGGCACGTTGTCAGTGTAATCGGTCCCCTCGCCCATTGCGCGCGCCCAACTGATCAGCGCGCGTCTGAGGCTGTCGCGCACCTTTTGTTGCTGCGCATCTAGCATCTGCTGCGGCATCTCTTCCCACATGAACTGCAGGTCACGCACCATCGGGATCAAGCGCAACCCGATCGCGCGCCCGGGCGAAAGCAACAACGGGCCGGGATATCCGTAATTAGCGTACCTGGCCAAGAATTCCTCGATCGCCCCGTGTGTGAGGTAACTGGTAGTGATCACATGCGGAAGCGGCCGGCCCACCATTCTCGAAATCCGTTTGCTCTTGGCCAGGTGCACCTCGATAAACGTCCGATGCCTACCCGCCAGCTTGCAAAACGGGTGCAGTGCTTTCACTACGCCCGCACCCTGCGTCCAACGGCTACCGACGCCCGCTGCCAGTGTTACAATTGCCAGCTCACCACGCGCGAGCGCGTCGCGGCCGAGCGCGGCATACTCGTCGGGTAGCGCGCCGGTCGCGTCAATGACATCACTCGGCTCCACATCGCGGATATCAGTACTTGGCGGGAACCGGTTCTGGGCCAGGCCGATCCGGCCGGCGCGCAGGTCCTGACGTATCTGCTCATGCTGGATGCGGTCGAACCCGTTCTGCTCGAGCAGCTCGGCCAAACTTTGCTGCTGTGTCTCCTCGGTCTTAAGCCTTGGTAACAAGCGGTCAAACAGCGCCTGGACCATTCCCGCCAGCTCGACGCGCGTCCGGCACGCTGCGCCGAATTTGTCAAGCTCTGCCCGACGCGCCGGTGAAATTGCGTGTTTGTCCGCCCGCACCAGATTCGGCACGTGCAGCGCGTAGTAATTCTGCGGCATGAAAGCATCCGGGCCGCTCAACAGATCGCACCAGGTGCCGCGCTCGTTTATGGCGAAATCGTACACGACCGGGTCCATTGCGAACGGCAACGCGCGCTCGAGTTCGCGCTTGGTCCGTTGCATCAGTTCGAGCAACCGGACCTGGGCTGTCGCCTTTTGGCCAGGCGCGAAGATAAAGCCCATGCCGCCGCCGGACATGCCGCCGAGCATCCAGAACCCCCAAAAGTGTTCACCGAACGCGGCCCGGACGCGCTCGATCAACGTCTCGGTATAAAAGTTATTCGCCCACGGAATAATCGTCTGGATCGGCCCGAAAAAATTCCGCGTCGTCAGCTCCCCGATGCGCCGGATATCCCCAGCGCGCAGCGTGGCAACGAGGTCATCAAAAATGCCCATCATTTCGAGCCGTGCCTGCCACTCGGCCTCGGACCGCAGCAGGTACTTCTCGGTTACCATTTCAAGGATCGGCCCTACATTCTGAGCCATGCCGCCGTGCACAAGCACGAGGCAATCCTGGAGCTGTTGACGTGTCTGTGCAGACACTTCCGAATGGTCCAGAATCCGGTGCGACGGCATGAGCCGGCCGCGGCTGACCCCGTACTCCGGGTCCCCCTCAACGGCGATCACGCCAGTGATAAGCTTCATCCCTGGCCAAAGCCCGCCTGAGTCCTGCCAACCACCGCCTGACCCGCTCAACCATTCACCTAGCAGCGCGCGGGCGAGCACGAGCCGGCGCTCGTCCTCCGCCAATTGCCCCGTTAATGACCTCGCCTGACCTGTTGCACGCATGCACACAGAAATCAGTGAAGCCAAAAGCGTGGTTGAAACCGCAAGCCGCGAGCCTTTCGGGATGTCATTCACGTTGCTGACGATTTCAAGCCCGAGTCCCGGACCAACCACACGCGCAAGCAGCTCTGACAGTTCATGCCCCGAACCTTCGATGCCCGGTGGCACAATCCCGGCGGCGATCACCGCCGCCTTTAGCAACCCCAGGTAATCGCGCGCGAAATCGAACACTTCGGCGAGGCTGGTTATGTCCGCGGTGCAACCGAGGTCAACGCTTGTAAGGCGCAGCACCGGCTCGTCTATGACGCGCAAGTAAGCTTCGACCGGCGGGCGCGGCGCTTTGTCACGGCCGAACACACCTAGATCAATCGAGACGTTCAGCACCCGCGCGCCTTCGGGGAAATCCATGCCTAGAAAGAAAATGTCGCTCCAGCCCGAATGGCTCAGGTCCATCCGTACAGGTGTGCGTTCGCGCAGTATCGGGTAGGTCCCGTCCGGCGCTTTCTGCAACAGCTCTGGCCGGACACGCAACGGATGATCTGCAGGATGCCCCATGCGGAACATCCACTGGTTACCCCGCACCGAACGCACGCATCGCCGGACCTGATCGGCCAATGTTTGGAAACCGAGCCGTTGATACGCTGCGGCCAGCGCGCTGGATATCCCCTCGCTCGGGCCTTCGGATTTTTGCACGGCCAAAAAGCATTCGATCGCTTCCTCGAACCTGCGCTGCAGTAAATGCTCGTAACCCTTGAATGGGATCAGCCCAAACCCTGGTCGCACGCGCGGGGATGCTGCCCACAGCTTGTCCGGCAAGTGGAACCTGTGGATCGCGTAAAGGAAGAAGAGCGCGCGCACGCGCTCGTAGAGGTTCTGGCTCCTGCGCCGGAACGCGTCCAGCTCAGCGCATTCCCCGATCAACTGCTCGAGGCTCGCGGTACGGCAGTACGCGTCGAGCGAGCGATTCCGCACACTCGGCTCATTCGACGTGATGATTTGTACGAGCTGACCTGGCATAAGCAAAAAGCCAACTGATACCCGTGCGAGCAGCCTATTGCTCGGCCCGAGCTGCGCGGTCGTCAGCCAACAACTCGACTAATCCCGCTAAGACTTCGTCCCTGTCACGCCCGGCCAGCGCAAGCGCCAATTGTGTGGTAATCAGCCCGTACTTGACGCCGATATCGTACCGCCGTCCGCGGACTTCATACGCTAGGTAACGCTCGCGCGCAGCAAGCTTTGCCAGTGCCGGGCTGAGCTGCACGCGCTCACCCGGCGCGCATGCCGAGACTTCCTCATCCAACAGCCGCATTACCGTGGGAGTCAACACATGCATCCCGAAGAAACAGAGGTAGAACCCGGCGCGCAGTCCGGGTACAACAAGCCGTTGCTCGGCTTCAGTCGGCGTCGGTTTCTCGATCACTTGCGAAACCACATACAGACCCTTGGCGCCGGGCACAAGCTGGCCGCCCACTGCGCCGTAGTACGGCAGCTTGCTCTCGTGTGTGGCTTGCACAGCCGAGACCGCGCACTTGTGCGCAGTGGCCACTTCAACAAGCTGCTGCGCGCATCGCTTTTCGCCGCGGCTCAGATATAAATGGTCCCCCACCAGTAACAGGAACGGTGCGTCACCGACAAACGCGCGCGCACACCACACCGCGTGACCGTACCCGCGCGGCTCGCGCTGCTCTGCAAATTCGAGTCTGCGGCCGTACTGGCCCGCGGCGGCCGCATATGCTGCCTGGTCACCAGGATGAACCACTACACATACCTCCTCTATGCCCGCATCAAGAACCTCCTCGATTATGATCTGCAGTGCGGCTTTTGGCACGCCGTCGCGGTCAACAAAAGACTGTAGCGGCAACGTCCGCTGCGCTGGCCCGGCTGCGGTAATCACAGCTTTCTTGACTTGCATGGCTCTGAAAATGTGTTGCAGGGTGCTTAACCCTGTCGCAAGCCTCACAAAATGCCATTTCGGAGTCAACAATTCCCTAGACCCAGCGTGAACAGCACTTTGGAAAGGAAGGCTGTTCCTGAAAACCTGTCCGCTTCTGGACTCGCACACGCCCCGTGCACGCGGCTGCGCCACGACCTCCTGCAGCAACTACCAAACAGCTTTAGCTCAACCGCCGTGCCGTCCGCACCACCCAACAGCGGTTCAGGTACCTTGCAAATGCACACGTCCCGTGGGATACTTGGCAAGAATTTTTGCGTTGCTAAACACCGGCAGATTGACACGACGGACAAATGCGCATCCGGACCCAGCCACAAACCAAAGACACGAAAAGCTGGTGGCAGAGATTCGAGCCCGCGGCCGAACGACCGCAGCCGGATTGGTCGCGCGAATTGCGCAAAGCTGCGCTAACGGAGTTCAGGACAACGGGCTTGCCAACTCCGCATGATGAGGACTGGCGCCTACTGGAGCTGAGCGAACTCGACCGGCTCCACCTGCAGCCGGCAAGCGCGCTCGACCACGCGCAGCTTGTGCATGCCCAGCGTGCACCGCGACCTCTTAGCTTGGCAGATACGGAGACGTTGGTGTTCGTCAACGGTCAATACGTCCCGGACATATCCTCAGTAGTTGCGCACCAACCGGGTTTAAGGCTCGGGTCACTCGCGGCCGCATTGAACGCGGAACCTGAGCTAGTGCGGGAACATCTGGGCTCGGTAGCACGGCCGGACACAAATGGGTTCATTGCACTGAACACAGCCGCGTTCCTGGACGGGGCTTTTGTGTATGTCCCGGCAGGGCACGCGGCGCCGCGGCTTATTCATCTGGTCTTCATCTGCGCCGGCGTTGGGCCAGGTACAGTTTCGCTCCCTCGTAATTTGATAGTGGCAGGCCCAGGCGCGCGTGTGACAGTGCTCGAGACCTATCTCGGTTACCAAGCCGAGCGATACATCACGAACGCTGTAACCGAACTCGTGCTCGGCGAGGCATCCCAAGTCGAATATTGCAAGGTACAGGACGAGCCGGCGGCGGCATACCACTTCGGCACAGTCTGGGCGCGGATCGGCAGGGAATGTAACTTCGCCCTGCACTCGATTGCGCTCGGCGCGGGCGCGTCACGCACAGACATCCGGGCTGAGCTGGCTGGCGAAGACATCAACTGCCAATTCAACGGGCTTTACCTCACCACAGGTACCCAACAGACGCATCATTTCATGCTGGTCGAGCACCGTGCGCCACGTTGCACAAGCCGCGAAATCTTCAATGGCATTCTGGCAGATCGCTCGACAGCCGTGTTTCACGGAAGGGTCCACGTGCACCCGGGCGCGGTCAAAACCGACGCCAAACAGACGAACAAGAATCTGCTTCTGTCCGACTCGGCAACTGCGCACAGCAAGCCGCAACTTGAAATTTACGCCGACGATGTCAAATGCACACATGGCGCTACTGTTGGGAAGCTCAGCGATGAATCTATTTTTTATCTGCGCAGCCGCGGCATCGGCCTCGAAACAGCGCAACGCATGCTGATCCAAGCGTTTGCAGGCGAAGTAATCGAGCGGATCAAGACCGACCCGGTGCGGATCGAACTCGACAAGGCCCTATGGGACCGGCTCGCGCAAACGCAACTGGCAGCAAACAGGCCATGAACGGACATGCACCGCACATGCTGCACTCGAAGCGTTACCGTGCGGCGGCCCTGCGCGCCATGTACCCACACCCCAAGCCTGTTAAACCGGTTGCCCGGCCGCCTGACCAACAGTCACGCCCATACCAAATATCGTGGCAATTTACCCTATGTCCGACGAACTAACAGACCTCTATCAGGAAGTCATTTTGGACCACTGCAAGCGCCCGCGGAATTTCCGCGAACTCGATTGCGCCTCGTGCACAGCGCGCGGCGACAACCCGTTGTGCGGCGACCAGCTCACGCTGTTCATTCAATTGGACGGCGACACGATCCGCGAGATCAGTTTCGTCGGCTCCGGTTGCTGCATCTCGAAAGCGACGGCATCGCTCCTGACTGAAGCGCTTAAGGGCAAAACAGTGGCAGAAGCGCGGGCGCTGTTCGAAAAGGTGCACACAATGCTTACCACCGGCGCGGTGCCCGAGTCGGTAGGCAAACTGGCTGTGCTCTCAGGCGTACACAAATACCCTGCGCGAGTCAAATGCGCTACACTCGCTTGGCATACGCTCCTTGCCGCGCTCGAAGGCAGGGCCGAACCCGTAACCACAGAATCGGATGAGGCTTAACCGCACTTCGATTCGGCTCCGGGATCAACCTGCGCAACAGAGCCAGTTGCGCTATATTGTGCGCACGTACGCATGAATATGACACGACAGCTCAGTTTGCCTCGCGACATCGAAGCGGTGGCGCTAGACACCGGCGAAAAAGTCACGCTCACCCAGGGCCAGCAGGTCAAAGTAACGGCTCAGTTAGACACAGGCTTCACCATCGAGTACGCCGGCCGCGCCTACGCGGTCCGGGCCGAATACGCTGACGCGCTCGGGACTCAAGCCCAAGAAGCTGCGCAATCAACTGGGGCACTCACGAAGCAGGAAATAGAAAAATTGGCATGGGACGCCTTAAGAAACTGTTATGACCCCGAAATCCCGATGAATATAGTTGACCTCGGGCTTGTGTACGACTGCCGTGTCGAGCCTGTCCCCGGCCAAGCGGCGTATCGCGTGGATGTAAAAATGACCCTGACCGCGCCCGGATGCCCATTAGCAGGCATGATCGCCAGCATGGTCCAACAACGGCTACTGACCGTGCCACAAGTGGCAGAAGCCAACGTCGAGCTGGTTTGGGACCCGCCTTGGAACAAAAACATGATGTCAGAAGCAGCGAAGCTGCAACTGGGGCTTCTGTAATTCACCAATGCAAAAGCCTGACCGCACGCAACCATCAATGACGCAAGCAGTGGACTGGGCATCGATCCGGCGCGATTTCCCCATCCTTTCCCAAACCGTACATGGGAAACCGCTGATCTACCTCGACAACGCGGCGACCAGTCAGAAGCCGCGCGTTGTCATTGACGCACTGCGCGATTACTACGAACGGTACAACGCGAATGTCCACCGGGGCATCCACGAGCTGAGCGCGCGCGCTACAGCAGCGTTCGAGGCGGCACGCGCGCGCGTGGCCAGGTTCATTAACGCGCGCAGCCCCGACGAAATCATTTTCACCCGCGGCACCACCGAGGCCATCAACTTGGTCGCAGCAAGCTGGGGCGCAGCCAACCTCAGACCGGGCGATGTGATCCTGCTGACGGAGATGGAACACCACAGCAACATTGTGCCATGGCAACAGATAGCGGCGCGCACCGGAGCTACGCTTGTCTATTTGCCGGTCACAGGCGACGAAGGACTACTCGACTTGGACAAACTGGACACCCTGCTCACGCACCGGGTCAAACTCTTCGGCATGGTCCACGTCTCAAACTCGCTGGGCACGGTCAATCCCGTGGCCGAGCTGTGCGCACGCGCACGCGCACGGGGCATCACTACACTGGTTGACGGCGCCCAAAGCGCAGGGCATATGCCTGTGGATGTACAACAAATCGGGTGCGACTTTTTCGCGTTCTCAGGCCACAAAATGTGCGGCCCGACCGGCATCGGCATCCTGTACGCACGCGCTGCACTGCTCGAAGCCATGCCTCCATATCAGACCGGAGGCGAAATGATCCTGCGCGTCGAATACCACCACACCGAGTTCAAGAAACCACCGCATAAGTTTGAAGCAGGCACACCCGATATCGCAGGGCCTATCGGACTGCACGTAGCAATGGACTACCTGGACGCGATCGGCCGCGCGAACATCTGGGCGCATGACCAGGCACTGGCAACTTACGCCTACGAACAGCTTGCGGCGAAAGTGCCCGGCGTCCGCTTATTCGGCCCGAGAACTGGCCGCGCCGGCCTGGTTAGTTTCGCCATTCCGGGCGTCCACGCACACGATATCGTCACTTTTGCCGACCGCGCAGGCATCGCGTTGCGCGGCGGACACCATTGCACGCAACCGCTCATGCACAAGCTCGGCGTCGAGGCAACCACACGCGCCAGTTTCTACTTCTACAACACCAAAGATGAAGTAGATCGGCTCGTCGAAGTCATCTGCGAAGCGCAGCGGTTCTTCAACCGTTGAGAGCCACGCCGCATGCGTACAAGTTAAACACGACCCGGCTTCCGTACTGCACACACCTGCGCGAAAATTGCCACTATCGGGACAATACCGCACACATTCTGTCCCATTATTGAGCAACACAGACCGGTGGCAACATGCCAATTACCAATCCCCGCCACATTTTTCGCCCTAACCAAAGAGGTCGCATCAATCGCCACTGCGCCAAGCCCCGTTTTTGGCATAATTAAGGCTGACTAATACGGACGCGGGGGTGTAATAAGCCCACACCGGAGGTTCGAGAAATGAAGCTTTTGATAAGGCTGTGGTTGAAGTTTACCAAGCCGAAGGCCAAACTTCAGCTTATCGCTAACATTGCCTCACGCAAACCGGCCAAAGCCGCAAAAATTATCGGCATCTTAATCCACGACTCCGACCGCGAGGTGCGCCGCGCGGCACTGCTGGCAATGGCCCTGTGCGAAGGCAAAAAAGCATTGAACGCGTTCACTGCCGCACTGACCGACACAGACGCCGAAGTGCGGATCTCAGCAGCCAACGCACTTGCGAAACTGCACGACCCCCAGGCCATTCCTGCGCTCGTCCAAGCGCTGGGTGATCCCGACCCAAATGTCTGCGCCGCAGCGGCACACGCGCTCGAACGGTTGGAATGGAAACCGCGCACAGACGCCGAGACCGTCTCTTACAACATCGCGCTGGGCAGGTACGAGGCCGCAGCCGAGTTCGGCGCGCTCGCACTCGAACCATTAATTAAAGCGCTCAAACATCCGGACTCGCCCAACCGTTTCGCCATTCCCGAAGCGCTCGGGGCAATTCACGACACCCGCGCAGTCCGGCCACTGATCGAGGCGCTTAAGGACTCAAACCAGATGGTTCGGCTCAAAGCCGCCGAAGCCCTCGGTAAATTCAAAGACGAACAAGCCGTTGGCCCACTTGTAAGATGCCTTCGCGACGACTTTGCGGGATTGCGCGCCGCAGCTTGCAGCGCACTGGGCAAGATAGGCGACAAACGCGCCACCGAACGCGTGGCCGAGCTACTCGACGACCCTCAATGGGAAGTCCGCAGAGCTGCAGTCCGCGCACTAGCCCAACTCGGTGCAGACAACCTGCCCGCACGCCTAAAACCTATGTTAGCAGACCCGGACCACGACGTGCGCGAAGCTGTGGTCGAATCTTTAGCCAAGTGCACCGACGAGCCAGCTCTCGAATGCATTATCTTGGCGCTGGCGGATACTCATGACTCAGTGCGCCGCGCCGCCGAACGAATCCTACATTCAAGCGGCGTGGAATGGTGGCGTACACAGGCTGCTCGAAATGTGGTTCCCGAGCTCGAGAAAGCCGCGAAAGACCGCGATTACTGGAAACGTCAAGCGGCCCTGCGCGTACTGCGCAAAATAACCGACGCAGCCGAGGCCGAACCGGTGCGCGCGCCATCGGCCCAAAATACAAATCCGGCACCCAACGGGTCAAAAGTCATCGAGGCACTCGAAGACCTGCTGAAGGACCCTGACCGCGACCTGCGCCTAGCAGGTACCATGGCACTCGCACACTCGGGGAACCCCTCGGTCTTGACCTCGCTCCAAACATTGCTCCAAGACCCGGACCAGTGGGTACGATCAACTGCTGCGCGCGCCCTCGCACAGCTCGGCACCCGCTAAATTCGAAACCGCGATCGCGTCGGCCACAGCAATCGGTTACTGCCTACCATTTCATCGGCCCCACGCTCTACCCAGGTGAACGCCCGCACAGACCTGCAGAACCGTTGCATCGGCTTTGCGCATGCAAAACCTAGACCCGGGGACAGCTTGCCGCTGTGGGCACTTTGACCACGGCTGAACCCGGTGCTAAAAGTAGCCTGACCAGCATTACGGAGTCGTGCAACGCTCGATCTTCGCGTCAAAATGCCACAAAGCATGCAAGTTTACTCTTGCGCGTGGCCGAGCGCTGAATAAGGTTAACGAGGTCAGCGGCGGGGTAGCCAAGTGGTAAGGCAGGGGTCTGCAAAACCCCTATGCGTCGGTTCGATTCCGACCCTCGCCTCCAACCGAAAACGCTACGGGACACAATCTCGTCCTCAAGGCTTGCACACGTAGCATGGCGCGTAACCCTGCGTCACAGCTTCAGCCCTGTCGCGAAATGTCACCTTATTCCGCTCGCTGATTTTCTGGGCCCACTCGCAGTCGGCGCGGTGGAATTTTAGACTGCGGGAATTGCCCACATACCGTACCTCGGCCGAGCTTGGCACAGACGTTGATACAGGTGCCGCCTGAGCAGACAAATGCTCGCCTGCTGGCTGAGACGAGGTAGCGCGTGGCTCCGCGGACGACTGCTGGTGTTGCTGCTGCGCCGGCCGCGACACAGCCACAACAAGCGCAACTGTGAGTCCGATAATCAGCCCGATTAGGCCCGCAATCAGTATTTTCGCGGTTGTGTTCATGCTACACCGAATGCGCTTATCTTTCCACTGCCGCTAACCGCTGCAAATTCCGTACCGGCTCGGGTCTAGATGCACGCACGTTTGGCCCGCCGGCGCGGTTTTCTTCAATCCGGCCGGAATCCGCTCGGCGATTACGGGTTGGGCCCGTATCGGGCTGGCCCGGGCAAGAGCTGCGGCACGCAGCCGCACTGAATCAGACCCCGCTGAATGCGGCGAACCCGCCGTCAACCGGGATGACTGTACCGGTCACGAACCCCGACGCTTCGTCAGAAACGAGCCAGAGCAGCGTGCCGATCAAATCCTCTGGCACGCCGAACCTCCCCATCGGTGTATGTGCAAGGATAGTTTGGCCGCGCGAGGTTAGCGAGCCGTCCGGTTTGGTCAACAGCGCGCGGTTCTGGTCAGTAATGAAAAAGCCGGGTGCAATTGCGTTGACGCGAATGCCGACCTTCGAAAAATGCACCGCTAACCATTGAGTGAAATTGCTGACTGCGGCCTTGGCCGCGCTGTACGCCGGAATTTTGGTAAGTGGCCGGAACGAGTTCATCGAAGAAATATTGATCACCACGCCGCGGCCTTTCTGCGCCATGTCGCGCGTGAATACTTGCGTGGGCAGAAGCGTACCAAGGAAGTTGAGGTTAAAGACGAACTGGATCCCGTCCGGCGTAAGATCGTAAAACGTGACAACGTCCTTCGCCGCACCTGTTAAGTCCTCGGGCCGAAGATACTCATGTGATGTTGTGCCTTTGGGGTGGTTCCCACCAGCACCGTTGATGAGTATATCAACCGGGCCAAGCTCCTTTTTTACAACCTCGTTTGCTGCTTCCAAGCTCTGCCTTTCGAGCACGTTACAAGCCACGCCGAGCGCAGTGCCGCCCTCGGCACGAATCTGAGTCGCTACAGCCTCGGCCGCGTCCTGCCGCATATCCGCAACGGCCACTTTGGCGCCACACGCGGCCAGCGCGCGCGACATGGTGCTACAAAGCACACCGCCGCCGCCGGTTACCAACGCTACCCTACCAGATAAGTCAACCTTGAATGGCAGTTTCATATTCCGTTCTTAGTTTCGTCAGATGCTCAATTTCACATGCAGGATTCATCAAGCGGTTCAGTTCTTGAACCTGTCACGGTAAGCCCAAAGTCCGAGTGCAGGATTCGAGATGTAAAAGATCCGCTCGCCATCCGGCAAAGTGTTCCAGCCGTCTTTAAGCTTTGCGGGATTGTACCGTTCGAGCATCGGCCGCAGCTCTGCATATGCGTAGCCTACGCCCTCGATCTCTTCACGAGTCAAATGGCCGGGACAATAAGTGATTTTGAACCGGCCCTCGCTCGAGCCATGGATCAAGTGCGCCGCCGCGCTCAGGTTCGCGCGCAAGTCCGCATTCGCCTTGACCGCCGCCAACGTAGCAGGTGTGCCGCGGTACCCGTACTTGCGAATAAGCCGGTCTATCTCCGGGTCCTCGCCGAATTCTTTGACTCCGGGCGCAAGCACGATCAGCTCCCCGCCGTCGGCCATTGCCATACGCGTGCGGTAGATGCTCTTGTTCCCGAGCCACGTGCTCTTGTACTCGGCCGGGTCGAGATAGACCACGGCTTTCTTCAACGGTTCGTCGAGCATCTCGAAATTGACCTGGAGCGAAAGCGCCGCCGCCTTCGTAAACACAGAAATATCATCGCCGATGTAAAGTCCGCGCACGCATAGTGTGCCGTCAGGCTTCCGGCCTACGACCGTGTGCACGTACACAATCGGCAGATGCTTCGCGAACCGGTCCGCAGCGTAATTGAGCACGCGCCGCACAGGTGTGTCCGCGCGACCCATGATCCGTTCCATGCCATAAGCCGCGCCGATGAAATGGCTCTTGTTAATCCCGTCTGCGCCTCCAGTGCCGACGAATATGTTCTTGTTGTAACTCGCCATTCCGATGACCTCGTGCGGCACCACTTGGCCGATCGAAAGAATCAAATCGTGCCCACCGCGCCAGATCAGGTTTGCTACCTGCGCGGGCCACGCGAAATCCACCGCGCCCTCGGACACTTCCCGGACAAACTCGGCCGGCACCTCGCCAATAGTGGTGACACCAGTGCGCCAGTTGTGCACCCGGAACAGCTCAGGCGGCACGCCGGCAAACATTTCGGCTATCTGCGCACGCGTCATCGCCGAATGCGTTCCTAACGCCGGCAGCACATCAGTGACGCGCAACCCGTAGAATTCGTAAGCGAACCTGGTCAGCACGCCCGCAAACGAGTGCGCGCGCGTGAAATCTGGTGGCACGACCAGGACCTTCCAGCGCTGGCCTAACTGCTCGAGCGCAGTGAACAGGGCCACGCGTAGTTCGTCCAAGCTCAGTTCATCATCGGGCGCTCCGCGTTCGAAATACAACATACGCCGTACCCGGCACTTCTAACCTGGCGGCGCCGATTTTTCAAATCCAAACCCAAAATTTTTTTGAAGACAACCGTGCGCCGACGTTGCAAACTGTCCCTGTTCGCAGCGCGTGGTACGCGCGCAAGAAAGAACCTGTAAACACTTAGTGCGTTTGCTTTAACCGAACATACACAACTAAAAGGATGGCAATGAAATACGGTGTGAACATACCCGAAAAAGGCGCACTGGACCTAGTCTCGCTCGGTGCGTTGGTACACAGACTAGACCCTGGTGTGGTCCCGTTCCGCAAGGCCACCGAATGCAAAATCCACGTCAGCGGCGGCGAATACAACGTCGCGGCCAACCTGGCCGACTGTTTCCGGCTCAAGACAGGGATCGTCACTGCGATCGTGGACTATCCGATAGGACACCTGATCGAGGAGCGCGTCCGCGCCATGGGCGTGAAGTTGATCGCAAAGCGCTTCAAGCACAACGGCGTCAACGGCCCGAACCACGCCATTGTGTACAGCGACCGTGGCTATGGCGTGCGCCCGCCGGTCGTGTTTTATAACCGGAGCAACGAAGCGGGCGCACTGCTCAAGCCGGGTGACTTTAACTGGGACGAGGTCTTCGCCGGTGGTGTGCGGTGGTTCCACAGCGGCGGCATCTTTGCCTCACTATCAGAAACGACAGGGCAACTGATCATCGAGGCCATGCAAGCGGCCAAGAAACAGGGCGCGGTCGTATCTTTCGACCTTAACTTCAGGCAAAAACTCTGGGACGTATGGGGCGGACAGGACAAGGCGCAATCGGTCATGCGCCAAATCGTACGTCTGGTGGACGTACTTGTGGGCAACGAAGAAGACCTCCAGAAAGGCCTCGGACTGAAAGGGCCGGATGTGGCTGCGGCAAGCTCGCTGGATCCGAGCGCGTTCTTCGCCATGATGGACCAAGTGGTGAAGGATTACCCGAACGTCAAGGTGGTGGCCACAACGCTGCGTGAGGTACTCTCGGCGAACCGGCACCGCTGGAGCGCTGTCGCGTGGATTAACGGCAAGACTTATCAAGCACCAACATGCGAGCTGGATGTATACGACCGCGTCGGCGGTGGCGACGGGTTCGCTGCCGGGTTCTTCTATGGCATGCTCACAGGGGAAGAGCCTGAACAAGCGCTGCGGCTCGGTTGGGCACACGGTGCATTATTAACCACCTTCCCAGGCGACACCACAATGGCCACGCTCGAAGAGGTGCGCGCATTTGCTAAAGGCGGCTCAGCGCGTATCCAGCGTTAAACTCCGCAGGCTAACAGGGCCTCGAGCGGCCTTTTCGGCGGCCGGCGGTGCGCGGTTCTTTGCCCGTAGCTAGCCGGCCGCATTCTTTTACACCCCAAACTGCGAAGCGGTTAAAACCACGGCATCGGCTGTTCTCTTACATTTGTCAGGCCGAACTCTTGCGCCCAATCCAGCGCCTCCGCGTACTCGGCGCGCGTCAGCCGACGGTTTATTTCCGGATACTCGTGCGCACGGTAGGTCGGGCGATATTGAGACATGAGATTTACGTAAGTGTCCCGCGGCAGGTTCTCGGCAATCCACTTGAGCACCGCGCGCGTATTCGCCACACGATTCGGCATCACCAAGTGCCGAATCATCAGGCCGCGCCTAATCAGGCCGTCCGCGCTGGGCTTCGCCACGCCGACCTGCCTGTGCATTTCCAACAGCGCGCGCTGGGTGGTGTCCGGATAGTCACGCAATCCCGAGTATTTAAGCCCTGCCGCCGCGTCCCCCCACTTATGATCCGGCAGGTAAATATCCACCACCCCATCGAGCTGAGCCAGCACATCTAGCCGCTCCCAGCCACAGGTATTGTAAACCAGCGGCAGGCGCAGCCCGCGCGCCGCAGCAATATCGAGTGCGCGCAATATGTGCGGCGCAAAATGCGTCGGCGTCACCACGTTGATATTCGCGCAGCCCATCTGCTGCAGCTCGAGCATCATCTCTGCAAGTCGCGCAACGTGGATCACCGGGCAGTCCGATGTTTGGCTGATCTCCCAGTTGATGCAAAACACGCAACGCGACGCGCAACCGCAAAAGAAAATCGTACCTGATCCGCCGCGACCGACCAACTCGTCTTCCTCGCCGAAATGCGGATGGTATGAGCTAACAATCAGGTCTGATGTAGCCCTGCACTGACCGCGCTCGCCAGCCAGCCGATTGACACCGCACTCGCGCGGGCACAGGTTGCACCGCTCCATTCGTTCCCAGAGCGCATCTGCACGGCGCTTCAGCTCGCCGCGCTCGTGCAGTGCAAGGTACGCTGGGCGGAATCCAGCATTAGGAGTCTCGGCCCCGGCACTCAACGGCGACGAACCTGTGCGGCTAGCTGATCGCGAATTACACCCAAGTCCGCCAACCATGCCCCCGGCAATGAGCACGGCACATTCATAGATGAACCTGCGCCGGCTTTGGCGTTCGCTCTGCGCCATAGTACTCGTTCTCGGTCATTAATATCGTCCGCTTTGGGCACCATGCAAGCCGACTCGTAATTGCACTTTCGACGGGCAGATCGAATCCGCAGTAAAAAGGCCGGGCGCGCTGACACAAACGCATCCGCTAGCCAAGAACAAAGGCATGGCAAGTGCAAACCCATCCCGATTCGCACAATGTCTTTGGACTCGAAGTTGGGCGCGGACTCCCCGCCAACCACTGAAAAACCCGTGCCTGGGAGCATGGGCATTTGTTCGACATTTAACCGCGTTATCCGCCAAATTATGCCGAACGAACGCACGGGCCTACCACTACCGATGCAAGCGCATCGTCAGCTTGGGTTGCTCAGTGCCACCACGCTGGTTGTGGCCAGCATGATCGGCACGGGCGTGTTCACAACAAGCGGCTTTTTGCTCGCTGAGCTGGGCGCACCTGCGCTCGTGCTCGCAGCATGGTTCGTCGGCGGCGCGCTCGCCGCGCTGGGCGCGCTGTGCTACGGCGCACTGGCAAGAGAAATCCCAGAGTCTGGAGGCGAATACATCTTTTTAAGCCGTACGCTGCATCCGGTAGCGGGATACCTCGCAGGCTGGATTTCCGTGCTCGTCGGGTTCTCAGCGCCGCTAGCCGCCACTGCATACGCATTCGGGCAGTACATTCAACCGTGGCTTGACGGGGTACCGCCCAAACTCGCCGGGTCGGCTGTCGCGGTTCTATTCGCGCTCCAGCATGCCATAGGCGTGCGCTGGGGCGCAGCCGTCCAAAGCGTCATTGTGCTGATCAAAATGGGCTTGATAGCGGCACTCAGCGGGTTTGGACTCGCACAGGTCGAACTGGGGCAGTTGGTCGGCCCGATCAAATTCGAGCTTGGCAGCTTCGCAGTCGCGCTTGTTTGGGTCTCGTTCAGCTATTCGGGCTGGAATGCCGCAGTTTACATCGGCGGCGAAGTGGCCGATCCGCAAAACAATCTGCCGCGCGCACTTCTGCTGGGCACAGCGCTGGTCACCGCCGCATACCTCGCCGTTAACGCAGTGTTCGTCCTGAGCGCGCCTGTGCCCGAGCTGGCCGGCAAGCTCGAAATTGCGCGGATAGCCGCAAGTGCGCTCGGCGGACATGCTTGGGCACAAATCACCACTGGGCTGATTCTACTCGCATTGTTGAGCAGCATTTCGGCCATTGTCATGGCCGGACCACGCGTCTGGGCCAAGATGGCCGGTGACGGGTACCTGCCACAATGGCTTGGTCAGCATCGGGGCCCGCCCCGCGCAGCCATTGCTGTGCAGCTCGTCCTTGCGCTCGGCATGCTCTGGACCGCGACGTTCGAGGCTCTGCTCACATACATCGGGTTTACCCTTAGCCTGAGCACGGCCGCAACTGTGACCGGGCTGATCCGGCTGCGGCTGCGCCGCGGACCAACCATGCGTGTGACGGGTTGGCCTTGGGTGCCCCTGCTTTTTCTGACCGGTACAGCCGCAACCTGCGGTTTCACAATCGCGCAGCGGCCGATTGAAAGCGTCCTCGGCCTTGGCACAGTCGCACTCGGAGTCGTGGCTTGGCGGCTCAAGCGAAAAAATGGTGGTCGCCACTACAGCAGGTAGTGCTCTTGTACAGCAACCGGCTCCCGCTACTATGGGAGTCGGACTTAACCCAGGCCCACATGATTCACCGCGCGCACGCGTCTATTGCTTACTGCATGCGTACCACTTCCGCATCGCGTGTGAGCAGTTCCTCGCCCTGCTCGACGCTCAACCGCACTGCCTTAAGCCGCACGTTTTTCGCGTGCCGTACCGTCAGCCCGCGCGGCCCAGCAAGTTCCACATCCTCCAGCACAACGTCTTCGACCGCGCTTTCAGGCAAGCCGACAATTACCCCCACAGCGCGCGTGCCGCTACCGCGCACGTTCATGATCCGAACGCCGCTGATTTTGGGTGTCTCCGGTGTGACCGGCTGTGCTGTGTCAGTCTCCGGAATGCGCGGGTAGTAACACGTAATTGTAATTGCATACGGCCTGCAGCCTTTGAGCGTAATGTTGGTGTAAGTGATGTTCTCGATTCGGCCGCCGCGCCCGCGCGCAGTCTTGATCCGAAGCCCGTTTTCGGTGCCCTCCAACACGCAATTTTTCACCAGCACGTTCCGGATGCCGCCAACTGTCTCGCTGCCGATTGACATGCCGTGCCCGTGCCTGAACACGCAATCTGTCACGATTATGTCCTCGCAGGCGAACTCGCGCCCGGGCAATTTCCGGCCAGACTTGATCGCCACGTTGTCGTCCCCCACGTCAATTACGCAATTGGTGATCACAACGCGCCGGCTCACGCTCGGATCAATTCCGTCGGTGTTCGGCGACGAGTCAGGCGCAACAATGGTCAGGCCTTCGATCCAAACGTCCTCGCAATCGGTCGGAACAAGATGGAAACTCGGCGAGTTCTGGAGCGTCACGCCCGTAATCCGCACCTGCTTACATCCGGTCAGTATAATCAGGCGCGGCCGCGGCAGCGTGTAGCCCGGCGTCTTGCGCCGCGCCTCCTCTGCGGGCCCCCACCAGACCTCGCCTGCACCGTCAATTGTGCCTTTACCCGCTATGGCCACGTTTGTGAGCCGGGTCCCGCTGATCAATGGGACAAAATCTGCGCTGCTTTTCGCAGTTCG